>NZ_OY762999.1:3097500-3315000 GCF_963666665.1 Maridesulfovibrio sp. | reverse complement strand
GTAACTTTACGTTTGAAGTGAGTAATTCCAGACTGCCTAGAAAATCTTCTAAGTTTAGCATTTGTTGACCGTACCGCAAACCAACACAGGTAGTCGGGTCGAGTAGACCAAGGCGCTTGAGAGAACTCTGGTTAAGGAACTCGGCAAAATGATCCCGTAAGTTAGCGAGAAGGGATGCTCCAGACGGTGACTTGATTCACTTAACGAGCTGTTTGGAGCCGCAGAGAATCGGGGGGGGCGACTGTTTACTAAAAACATAGGTCTCTGCTAAGTCGTAAGACGATGTATAGGGACTGACGCCTGCCCGGTGCTGGAAGGTTAAAAGGAGGTGTTAGGCTTCGGCCGAAGCTCCGAATTGAAGCCCCAGTAAACGGCGGCCGTAACTATAACGGTCCTAAGGTAGCGAAATTCCTTGTCGGGTAAGTTCCGACCTGCACGAATGGCGTAACGATCTCCCCACTGTCTCAACCAGAGACTCAGTGAAATTGAATTACCAGTGAAAATGCTGGTTACCCGCGGTAAGACGGAAAGACCCTGTGCACCTTTACTATAGCTTGACATTGGGTTTAGGGCTATCATGTGTAGGATAGGTGGGAGGCTTTGAAGCCGGCACGCCAGTGTCGGTGGAGCCATCCTTGAAATACCACCCTTGATAGTCTTGAATTCTAATCCAATGCCGTTATCCGGCTTGGAGACAGTGTCTGGTGGGTAGTTTGACTGGGGCGGTCGCCTCCCAAAAAGTAACGGAGGCTTGCAAAGGTTCCCTCAGGCTGATTGGAAACCAGCCGTCGAGTGCAAAGGCATAAGGGAGCTTGACTGTAAGACAGACATGTCGAGCAGGAACGAAAGTTGGTCTTAGTGATCCGGTGGTTCCGCATGGAAGGGCCATCGCTCATAGGATAAAAGGTACGCCGGGGATAACAGGCTGATCGCATCCAAGAGTTCACATCGACGATGCGGTTTGGCACCTCGATGTCGGCTCATCACATCCTGGGGCTGAAGCAGGTCCCAAGGGTTCGGCTGTTCGCCGATTAAAGTGGTACGCGAGCTGGGTTTAAAACGTCGTGAGACAGTTTGGTCCCTATCTACCGTGGGCGTAGGATAATTGAAGAGGGTCTGTCCCTAGTACGAGAGGACCGGGGTGGACGAACCTATGGTGTTCCTGTTGTCACGCCAGTGGCATTGCAGGGTAGCTAAGTTCGGAAGGGATAACCGCTGAAAGCATCTAAGCGGGAAGCCTGCCTCAAGATTAGTTATCCCTATGCTTTAGCATCTAAAGATTCCAGGTAGACCACCTGGTTGATAGGCTGGAGGTGTAAGTGCAGTGATGCATTCAGCTGACCAGTACTAATAAATCGTGCGACTTATTTTTCTTCTCTTCCCTTAACTTTAACCTTAGTTGGTTGAAGCTAAAGGAACTCTAATTCTTCTCTATTAAACCATATATTTTTGCTCAAAAAGCAAGCTAAATTTGCTTGCGGCCATTGAGGAGAGGTCACACCCGACCCCATTCCGAACTCGGAAGTTAAGCTCTCCTTCGCCGATGATACTGCTAGGTAGCTAGTGGGAAAGTAGGTCGCCGCAAGCTTTTTTATTTCAAAGCCCCCTTGTTAATTCAAGGGGGCTTTACTTGTTGGCGCAGGGGTATTTTCGAGTGTTGAGGGACTTGAGGGGGCGGGGCTCTTGAGGAGTGAGGGAATCAATGAGGCGCTATCTTCCAAGAGAAAATACGTTGTGCGCTATTTTTAGCTGATTCACAGTAGAGCGTCGGTTTTCATAATAAAAGAACGTACAGACAGTATTCTGCCATTCTCAGAGGGGTATAAAATCAAATGTGCATGTCCAGTATGTGGTTGTCTGTGTTTAGCGTTCAACAACGCATTTCATATGTTTTGAAAAATAGACTCAATATCCTAAATACAAATAGAAAAACCCCCGTTCCAAGGAACGGGGGTTTTATCATTTTCAGACTTGTGGAAGGTTGCGGTTAACCGCAGCACTTCTTGTATTTCTTACCGCTGCCGCAAGGACAGGGTTCGTTGCGTCCTACTTTCTTGTCTTTCTTAATCGGCATGGGGGGCACGATATCACCATCAAGGTAAAGCCAGTTGCCGTCTCTTTTTTCAAAGCGGCTGGCCTCGTGATGGGTGTGGATTGCACCTGACTGCCTGAATTTGGCGATGAACTCGACTTCGCCGGTTTCATCGTCAGCGAGGCCCTTGGAGGTAGAAACAATTTCAAGGCCGAGCCATGTGGATGTTTCCGCCCAAGTTTTAACCTGCTGTTCATCGTAATCGTGCTTACTTTCCGGGGCGAGGGTATCGCCGAGGTAGTCGACATTCTTAACAACGAATGCACTGTAGCGGGAACGCATCAGTGCTTCAGCAGTGGGTGCAGGCTCTTTTCCTGTGATGTAGGGTTCGCAGCAGCTTTCGTAAGCGTTACCGGAACCGCAGGGACATTCATTCATGTTCTATCTCCAATTATTTATTTGCGACCTATGGACTATATCCTAATGGTTGCCGCAGGAACCGTGGTCGTCGCAGACAGTTGCGGAGTCGGTCAGGGTTCCTGCCGCCCACTGAGCAACTGCTTCTTTGAGTTCACCACCACATCCGCGGATAACCTGAATGCCGCTGTTCTGCAAGAGGTTGACCGCGCCCTGTCCCATGTTGCCTGCCAGCAAGACGGTTACGCCTTTTTCGGCGAGTGTGGGCACGATGTTGGATTTGCATCCGCAACCGGGAGGAGGGGTGAGTTTTTCTTCTTCGATGATATTTTTGGACTCATCCAGAGTATAGATGGTGAAAGCTTCACAATGTCCGAAGTGACCGTCGACCATTCCATCTCTGGAGGGAAGTGCGATTTTCATAATAAATTCTCCTTGAAAAAAAGTAAGAACGATGCAAGACCCGAAGCACCGTACTTAATAGACTGCGTACGCCACATACGCATACAAAAGACAGAATATCCAGCCGATAGCTATGATAAGTATCACTCACACATTGTCCATACCTGAAAATGAAATTAGTTTCCTTACCAGCCGTAGTTCCGGTCCCGGCGGCCAGCATGTAAATAAGACTTCTTCCAAGGTTACGCTGGTCTTCAATGTACAGGACTCTCCCAGCCTGAGCGATTACCAGAAGAATGTGCTCATGACCCGTCTGTCAGGACGTATTAACACTAAAGGGGAACTACAGTTATCCTGTGAGGAACACTGCAGCCAGTTCCGCAATAAGGAGGAAGTTGTTTTGCGTTTTGCCAAGTTGGTTGCTGATGCCTTAAAACCAGTTCGTGAAAGGCGTGAAACCAAAGTTCCGTTCTCGGCAAAACGCAAGCGGCTTGATAACAAGAAAAAAAGATCTGAAGTAAAACAGGGACGCTCAAAGCCCAGTTATTAAGTGCAGCCAGATTAGAAATCCTTGCTCCAAAGCACCGGAGAGGGTATTTTATTGCTATCCTTTAAATCTCGCCCGGAGGCCACCATGAAGAAACTTGTTTTCCTGATTATAATTATTTTTACCTGTGTACCATTTTCATATGCCGGACAAGATGGCTTTGCAGCTAATTCTGATGATATTTTGCGTATGATTACCGATCCGGGTGGGCGTGCTTTTCTGAAGATTGAATTTAAAGTCAACTCAGCCAAGATCAGTGAGAAAGCTTATCCGGTAGTTGATTCCCTCGGTACAGCACTGACTTCCGGCCCGGGAGATTCTATGCAGGTCAGGTTGGTCGGCCATACTGATTCTGCCGGGAAGAGTGAGTATAACCGCTCTCTTAGTCTTAAGCGTGCTGAAGCAGTTAAAAACTATCTTGCAGTCCATTTCAATATTGATCCTGCCCGTATCGAAGTGCAGGGCATGGGCGAGGACCAGCCTATAGTATCCAATGAAAGCGCTCAGGGCCGAGCCCAGAACCGCAGGGTAGAAGTAATCAATATCAGCAAAAAATATGATGCTCCTAAAGCTATAGAAGAGCTAGATACAAAGAATCTCTGGTAGAGAATAATTTTCTGTATATTTAATCATTCGATTGACAATTATTAATCGAATGATTAATTGAGCCTCATGACAAAACGCGAAAAAATATTCCAAGCCGGGGCCAAACTCTTTGCCGAACGCTCTTACAACTCAGTAGGAATCAGGGATATCGCCCGTGAAGCTGACGTTAACAGCGCCATGATCTCTTACTATTTCGGTGGTAAGACAGGATTGCTGCGTGAGATATTTTCTTCATTCAGTGACCGTATGGTTTCCGTCATTAAAAGATCCATGTCTGAAGCTAAGGATCACGATGAGTTGGTTGAACTCAACGTGGCAGCCTTCCTCGATGATGCACGGAACAATAGGGATGTATATCTGGTCGGGTTGCGTGAGCTTAATCATGACAGCGAAGAATTGCAGGACCTCAGGGTCAGCCTTTACAACACCGGTTGGGAGCATTTCACTCAATTTTTGGCCAAAACCGGTGCTAGAACAGATCATCGAGAGGAAGTTAAGGACATCTGCTTTACTGCGGTGTTGGGAACAGTTTTCTCGGACTATTTACTCGGTGGCGGTCATTATATTGATGATGATCAAAAGGTTGAAGAGTATCGCAAAACAGTCACTATTCTTTTGAAGGCAGGTAGCCCTGCTCTTTGGGAATAATTTTTTTAACCAACAATTAATCAACTGATTGATTAGAAATTAAAATAGAACGCAGTGGGGGGAAAACCATGCGCAATAAAGTGTTTTTTTTGATTATGGCAATGATGCTTTTATCGGGATGTAAGGAAGAAGTTAAAGTGGAACAGCCTGTTCGTCCGGTAAGGGTTGTTAAGATTACTGATGGCAGCGCGCCTGAGCTGCGGAAATTTCCCGGCAAGGTTAAAGCTACCCGTGAAGCTACCTTGGCTTTTCGTGTTTCCGGACAGATTGAGCAGTTCAGTGTTAAGGAAGGGGATTACGTGAAAAAGGGGCAGGTCATTGCCACTCTGGACCAGCGTGATTTCGAGGCTGCTGTTGCCGATCTTGAAGCTAAGCTTATCGGTGCACGCTCGGTCATGAAAGAAGCAAAATTGAACTATGACCGAAATGCCAAGCTGCTGGAATCCGACACTGTAGCTCAATCATCCTATGATTCCGCCCAGAGTACTTTTGAGAGCAGCCGGGCCACGGTTAATTCTCTGATTCAGGAATTGCGCCGGGCCAAGCTTAACCTTCAATATACCCGCCTTGAAGCTCCGTTTAGCGGGACTATTGCTGTAAAATCCGTGGAAAACCATGAGTTTGTTCAGGCCAAGGAGTCCATTGTTCAGTTGGAAGATACTTCGGCACTTGATGTGGTAGTAGATGTTCCTGAAAACATATGGGTTCGTGGATTCATCAGCAAGGACAGTCATGACTTCAAGGGAATTGCAAAATTTGAGACCTATCCTGAGCGTGATTTCAAGCTTGAGATCAAAGAATTTCAAACCAAAGCCAATGCTGAGACTCAGACATATGAAGTAACTCTTAAAATGGAGAATCCTGAAGGTCTTTCCATTCATCCGGGTATGACTGCCGAAGTTGTGGCCAGTATGCCGGAAAAGAAAGATGAGAGTTCTGTTTCCGTACCTATTTCAGCTGTGGTCGGATATCCTGATCAGGATAAATACGTCTGGGTTTATGAAAAAGGTGCAGTGAAAAAGCGTACTGTTGAGGTCGGCCGGATCGTTAACGACAGCTTTGAGATCCATGAAGGTGTCAACCCCGGTGAACAGGTGGTTGTGTCCGGGGCGCATTACCTGCGTGACGGACAGGAAGTGAAAATCCTCAAGGGTAGAATCGGGGGCCGCGGATGAGTTTTGCACGGCTGACCATTGAAAAGAAAACCGTTTCAGTGGTTCTGACAATTGTGTTTTTCCTCGGCGGGATAAAGGCTTTTCTTGATATGCCCCGTCTTGAGGACCCTGAGTTTACCATTAAGGAAGCGTTGGTTGTTACCAACTATCCCGGTGCAACCCCTGCGGAAGTTGCGGACGAAGTTACGGACGTCATTGAAGGGGCGGCCCAGCAACTCAAGCAACTCGATAAGGTAACCGCCATATCCAACCGGGGGCAATCCATAGTCACCGTGGAAGTTCAGGACAAATATGACAAGGACACCCTGCCCCAAGTCTGGGACGAACTCCGCCGTAAGGTAAGTGATGCCCAGTCCTCCCTCCCCCCCGGGGCAGGGCCTTCTCTTGTAATCGATGATTTCAGCGATGTTTACGGTATTCTTCTCTCGGTAACCGGGGACGGCTATTCACAGCAGGATCTGCAGGATTATGTGACCTTTCTGCGCAAGCAATTGCTGCTTGTGGAAAACGTAGCCAAGATTACCGTCTGGGGTGAACAGCAGGAGACTGTCTTTGTGGAAATCTCACGGGCAAGAATGGCTCAGTTGGGCGTATCTCTCGATTCTGTCTACAAGACCCTCTCCAACCGCAACCTCGTCGTTGAGTCCGGTAATGTCAAAGTCGGGCGGGAATATATTGAGATAGCTCCTTCCGGCGGTGTGGAGTCAGTTGAGGATCTTGGAGACCTATTCATTCGTGACGGTTCCGGTAAACTTGTTCCTCTGCGCGATGTGGCAGAAATCCATCGAGGCTACCAAAGCCCGCCTACTGAGATAATGGGTTTTAACGGCCATAATGCTATAGCCATCGGCATCTCCATGAATCCTTCGGCTAACGTGGTTGAGCTTGGGGAGTCCATTAATGCCAAGTTACAGCAGCTGCAGACCCAGACCCCGGTAGGAATCAATGTGGAAGAGGTCTATTTCCAGCCCAGCAGGGTCGATAACGCGGTTAATTCATTTGTTATCAACCTTGCCGAGGCAGTAGCAATCGTCATCATTGTGCTGCTGCTTTTCATGGGTATGCAGTCCGGTCTGCTCATCGGGGCCATCCTGCTGATCACCATTTGCGGATCATTCATCTTTATCCAGATGGCCGGTGTTGCACTGGAGCGCATTTCACTCGGTGCATTGATTATCGCCCTTGGTATGCTGGTGGATAACGCCATTGTGGTCATCGAAGGGGTGCTGATCCGTTACCAAAAAGGTATGGATCGCATTCAGGCTGCAGTGGATGTTGTGGAACAGAGCAAATGGCCGCTTCTGGGCGGTACAATCATTGCCATCATGGCTTTTGCCGGGATCGGCTTGAGTCCGGACAGTGTTGGTGAATTCTGCCGTTCCCTGTTCATTGTTCTCTTCATTTCATTAATGATGAGCTGGATTACTGCCGTGACCGTGACCCCGCTACTTTGTGAGATGTTTTTACGTCCCAAGATCAGCGAAGATAGTGATCCCTACGGTGGATTCATCTTTCGTGCTTACCGCCGTATTCTTGAATTCTGCCTGCGTCGCAGGGTGCTGACCATGGTAACTCTGGTGGTTATGCTGGCCGGATCGATTTACGGTTTCGGGTTCGTTAAGCAGAGCTTCTTTCCGGATTCAACCCAGCCCCGTTTCTATATCCATTACTGGTTGCCGCAGGGAACTGACATTCGGGCTACGGCTGAAGATGTACAGGAACTGTCCGAGGTGATCCTTAAAGATGAACAGGTCAAGAATGTATCAACATTTACCGGACAGGGCGCGCCCCGTTTTATCCTGACCTATTCACCGGAGAAAACAGCGGAGTCTTATGGGCTGTTGTTGGTTGAAGTTAAGGATTATGAAACTACCGGCGAAGTCATGGATCGCTATAAAAAATACCTTTACGAAAATTATCCGCAGGCCGAAGCCAAGGTTAAAAAATTCAAGCTCGGTCCCGGGCGCGCAGCTTCAATTGAAGTCCGCTTCAGCGGTCCTGACACCAAGGTCTTACGTGAGCTTTCCCATGAAGCGCAGGATATTATGTTAGCTACCGGACGTGCCGAGTCTGTTCGTGATGACTGGCGTCAGGATGTAAAAGTATTGAGTCCGGTGATTATGGAGGCTCAGGCAAAGAGAGCGGGTATCAGCCGTCCTGATCTTGCCAAGGCTATGCAGATGTTCTTCACCGGAACCAATATCGGTGTTTACCGTGAGGGAGATAAGCTTCTGCCCATCGTGGCCCGTCCTCCGGATAAGGAAAGGCTGGACGTAAACCAGATCGGTGACGTGCAGATTTTCAGCCCGGTTGCCGGACGCATGATTCCGGTGGAAGAGGTGGTTTCCGGTTTTGAAACTAAAATCGAGCCGGGCAAGCTGCATACCCGTAACCGTATGCTGACCATCACCGCTTCCTGTGAGCCTATTCAAGGTCTTCCTTCCGTGCTTTTTAATGAGCTGCGTCCGCAGATTGAAAGTATGAAAATACCTGCTGGCTACACAATGGAGTGGGGAGGTGAATTTGAAGATGCTTCTGACGCACAGGGCAGCCTTGCCGCAAGTTTGGGCGGACCGTTCCTGATCATGATCCTTGCAACTGTGATGCTCTTTAACAACCTGCGAATCCCGACCATTATCTGGTTGACCGTACCCTTGTCGATCATCGGGGTTACTTGCGGTCTGCTCCTTACCGGGGAACCTTTCGGGTTCATGGCCCTGCTGGGCTTCCTTTCGCTCTCCGGTATGTTGATCAAGAATGCCATTGTTCTGCTGGATCAGATTAACCTTGAACTTGCTGAAGGTAAGGAACCGTATCGTGCGGTAGTGGATTCGGCTCTCAGCCGTATCCGTCCGGTAGCCATGGCTGCCGGGACCACGATTCTCGGTATGCTGCCGCTGGTGACAGATGCCTTCTTCTCGGCAATGGCTGTTACCATCATGGCCGGACTGGCTTTTGCCACCGTTTTGACCCTGCTTGTAGTTCCGGTGCTTTATACCATGTTCTACAAGGTTAAGAATCCTGCATAACGGTCGGTCTTAACACTGCAAATAAAAACGGGCCTCTGTCATTCTGACGGAGGCCCGTTTTTTGTTGAAAATATTTGTCTATCTTTTCTGCTCAACCTTATCAAAACAGGTCAGGCACAGCGTGCGTCCTGCGAAGCGCCGGGAACGTGATTCCATGTGCATCTCTCCGCAATCTTCACAGACAAGAGATTGCAATATGGATGCAGGACGGGGCATTTTAATTTGCGGTTCCTGTTTGATGAACATGTCCGTAAGGGCAGCTGCATAGTATTGTTTTTCGCACTCAGCACGGACCTGCGAGCATTTTTCTTTCTCTTCGGGAGTTGGGGTGCCTCCATATACAACGTCCATCAGACGGCCCATTTCAGCGCGTAATTCACCGATGAAGTCGGGGTTGAGCATGGCCCGAAAGCCTTTGCCGTCTTCCCGGCGGTAGAAGGTGAAGGCCATTTTGCCGTGATCTTTGAGGATCAGGTTGCCTTTACCTACGGAACATCCGGTAAGAAACTGGATTGCATCCACTCCGCACATGTCGGTTTCACAAATGGCTACGATGGGTGAGTCGTCATGATGTCCCAGTTCGCGCAGGCAGAGTTCTGCCGCACGGATGCCGATGGCAAGGCCGGGACACTGGTGGCCGTGAAATTCGATGGTTTGTTTAATTCGGTCTTCTGAAAAGTATGTCATGATAATGCCTCCGGGGGCTCTCCGAGGGCTTAAACCCTTTTGCAAAAGGGTTTAAGAATCCCAAAACCTTTTGTTAGTTTTCATTTATATTACTGTCTTATTTCATGAGTATGTCTATGAGAATGCTCATGTTCATAATCGAGTGCTTCGAGGTCTTCCACAGGATGGATTACCGGGCAGCCATTGCGCATTTCAATTTCAACTTCCACCCCGTAAACCTGCTCTATAATTTCCGGGCTGACCGAGTTCTTGCCTCCGCAGCCACAGACTGTACCGTTTTTAAGGAAAATGAATTTGTCCGCATAGCGCAGGGCGGTATTCAGGTCATGCATAGTCATGATCGCCGAGACCTTGTGACCTTTGACCACTGCCCGTACCGTGCGCAGGATTTCCAGCTGGTTCTTGAGATCTAGAGAGCTGGTCGGTTCGTCCAGCAGGAGCACATCCGGTTCCTGTACAAGTGCACGGGCAATGCTGACCTTCTGCAATTCGCCGCCGCTGAGCAGGTCGATGTAACGCAGTGAAAGATGGTCGAGTGAAAGTCGCTTCAAGGCAGCATCTACAATACAAATGTCATGGTCCCGGACACGCCACTTGATGTGCGGTTTGCGGCCCATGAGCACGGCATCAAATACGGTCAGGCGGGCAGGTTCCACTCGTTGCGGTACGTAACCGATCAAGCGGGCGATGTCGTCTGAAGCGAGCTTGAATACATCCTTTTCTTTAACCAGAACCGAGCCCTTACCCGGCCTGTGGATGGCGTTCATGCACTTGAGCAGGGTGGTCTTGCCCGCGCCGTTAGGACCGAGGATAGCCAGCAGTTCGCCTTGATCCACGGTGAAGTCGACTTCTTTTAATATCGGGGTTCCGCTGTAGCTGAAATTTATGTTGTTGACCTTGATGTTCATTTGCTCCCCCTGATGATCAGCCAGATGAAAACCGGGGCGCCCAGAAATGCAGTCAGCACTGAAACGGGCAGTACATTGGGAGCCAGCATGAGCCTTGCAGCAGTATCTGCTGCGAGCAGCAGGACCGCGCCCACAATGCAGGATGCCGGAAGCAGGAAACGGTAATCATCACCTATCAAGCGCCGGACCATGTGCGGACAGACCAGCCCCACAAAGCCGATTATACCCAGAAATGAAACAATGACCGCCGTGACCAGTGAGGCCAGCAGCATCCCAGTTAAACGGACCCGTTCAACTTTTACGCCCAGTCCTTTGGCTGTTTCGTCTCCGGCTTCAATGGCATTGAAGTTCCAGCGGTTGGCCGTGAACCAGATATAGGCAACGACGGTTACTGCGCTGATTATTCCCAGTTCGGTCCATGTGGCTCTTGCGACGTCGCCGAAAGTCCAGAAAACCATGGCTGCCAGCTGCACGTCATCTGCAAAGTACTGCAGGAACATGGTTCCGGCAGTGAACAGTGCGCCGAGAGCTACCCCGGTCAGGACCATTACTTCTGGAGTGGCCCTGCGGGTGCGTGAAATTGTTATGATGGCAAAGGTGGCAATGAGGCTGAACCCGAAAGCGACCATGGTGGTTAGGTAGGGAGAGTTAATGGTCACCGCCCCCACATTGGAACTGGTCATGGTTCCGAGGTCCAGCAGCATGACTGATATCGCAGCCCCGAAAGCGGCAGCATGGGAGATGCCGAGGGTGAACGGCGAACCAAGCGGGTTGCGCAGAATGGCCTGCATGACCGCCCCGGCCACAGAGAGTCCTGCTCCTGCAGTCAAGGCAGTCAGGGCCTGCGGAAGTCTGATGTTCCAGATGATCAGGTCAAACCGTTTGGAGACTGTCTCGCCAAGCAGGGTCAGTAGAGTTTCAGGTGCCGAGATGGATACCGGTCCCATGCCGATGGAGGTGACCAGCATGGCTCCGGCCAGCAGTAATCCGGCAGCTATGAAGAATGACTTCTGCCTTATATGCCGCGAATAATCAGCGGGTATCTGTCCGTCATCAAAATGCATAAGCTATTTCAGCTCCAGTTTTTCAAAACCTTTTACGCTGAATGCTTTAGTCATGGTCTCAAGAACCGGAGCGCCGACCATGAAGCTATAAATTTTATTGGCTTCGGCAGAGGGATTAATGTCCTCAAACCTTTCAGGGTAGAGAACTTTGCCTACGTAGTATGCATCGGCAATGATTGAGCCGTAGTTCATAGAATACCAGTTGTAGGGAAGTACTGTATAAACTTTACCGGAAGCAATCGCATCAAGTGACTGGTATGCCGGGTCGGTCTTTATTTCATAAATTGCCCCTGCATTTTCTCCCAGCTGGGAGGTGGAAATGTCCACAAAGAGAATTTCCGGGTTCCAGGCTACAATCTGTTCCTTGGAAACATTGGCGTGCTGCAAAGGTTTACCCTGTCCTTTTGGCGGGCAGGCTACGTTCAGAGCATTTACAAAGAGGAAAGGCGGATAGGCAGGTTCGGTGGACTGAAAACCGTGCGGGCCTTTCTTGGCAATACCGCCAACGTAGCAGGTCTTGCGTTTTTCTTTGGGGATGTCTGCTGTTCTTTTGGTCAGGTCGGTAATATGGGCTTCCATGAAGTCACATACTGCCTTGGCTCGTTCCTGTTTGCCGATGACTTTACCCATGAGTTGCAGAGAGTTGTAGATCACATCCCTTTTGCCGGCTAAGCTGGCATAGGAAAGGCAGACTACCGGGATTCCGGTCTTGGCCTGAAGTTCGTCCGGATCGTAGCCCATGTCTTTGTATGTTTTGAAAATTACCTGCGGCTGAGGTTCAAGGCCGAGAATCAGTTCAGGATTGTCGTGGCCCCGGAATTCACCGATGAGGGGCATTTTCTTGAATTGCGGATTGGCGATGGCGTAGGGGCGGGCGTCGAATCTTGTTTGGCGTTGCTCAATGGAGTCCACACCGACAATCATATTCTGCCCTTGCAGATAAGTCAGGTAGCGCAGGCATCCCGGACCGGAACAGATCACACGTTCCACTTTGTCCGGTATTTCTACCGTGCGTCCGGACATATCTGTAATGGTTCTGGTTCCTCCGAAGGCAGGTAGGGAGATACATAGGGTAATGAGCAGGGACAGGACAGCAGAAAAGAATTTATTCATGTGCACCTCAGAATTATGATTTTGGCGGCAGTTCTCAGGATGTTATTAAAAATCAATATGCATTTGATGTATACGCATTACAAAAACGTGTCAACGAAGGCTAAATAAAAAGCCCGCCTGAAATCATTCGGGCGGGCTTTCATTTAGTTACATCTTTCTTTGTATCAGGCAGATTTGTTCACAAGGTAGGTGGTGCATACAACACGCAGCAAAGAGGCGAAGTTGGATATCTCGCCATTAAGGCTATATGCCTCATTGTGGAGGGTCGAGATAAATTTGCCAGTACTGGTTTGTTCTTCTTCTGCCAGCTCATCAAGGATATTCCAGAATCTTCGTTCAATGCGTATGCTGGTCACAGCACCGTTTATCCTGATGGAGCGGGTAATCTGTTCATATTCCGCCGGCGGGGTGGAAGCATATATTTCACACATTTGGGATTCCCTCGCGTGCTTTTCCCGCCTTTGGCCTGATTAACCGATGCGGTCAACCAGCAGGCGCAGCCATTTAGGATGGGCAGGCCATGCGGGAGCGGTTACGAGATTGCCATCGCAAATGGCATCATCAAGTTCGATTTCAACGTATTCCCCTCCGGCAAGTTTTACTTCAGGGGCGCAGGCCGGATAGGCGGATACTTTTTTCCCTTCAAGAACGCCGGCAGCTACAAGAAGCTGGGGGCCGTGGCAGATTGCCGCAACGGGACGGTCGGAAAATTCACGGACCATATCGAGTACTTTTTCATTCAAACGCAGATACTCGGGAGCCCTGCCGCCGGGAACTACAAGGGCAGCATAGTCGCCGGTATTAACAGTGTCAAAGTCGGCATTAAGGGTAAAGTTGTGACCGGGACGTTCAAGGTAGGTCTGCTGGGATTCAAAATCATGAACTGCAGTCGCAACCTGTTCTCCTGCTTTTTTGTCCGGGCAAACGGCGTCCACTTCAAAGCCCATTGCCTGCAGAGCCTGAAAGGGAACCATCACTTCGTAATCTTCTACAAAATCACCCACGATCATCAGAATTTTTTTAGCCATTGTCTGTCTCCTTTTTTGATAGCTTGATTGAAGGCAGATTAGCAAAAAACAGAGAAGCAATGGTAATAGCTCAGTACTACAGAATTCTAAATGATCAAGATGCTGTTTCAGATCTCATAATGCGATAATGGCTTGATTAATCGGTATTTATGCTCTGAGTATTGGAATGATAATTGCTTTATGGTTCTTAATGTTTTCTGTCAGGCAATTATTACCTCTCCCGTTAAGTGCGGATAGCTCAGGAGTAATGAGATGAGTATTTCAGTAATTGACGGCTCTGAAAATTCGCAGGTGAGTGCGAATTATGCTCCCGATGAATCAAGAATTATAGAGCAGAGTCAGCAGGCTGATTTTATTGATTCGTTAATGATATCGAAGGATAAGGATGGCGATGGAATCCTTGACCTCGATGAATCAGGGCTGCGTAAAAAAGAGTTTTCCAAGTATGACGTTGATGGCAACGGCAGGATATCTGTTGCGGAAGTTCAGGCAAAGCTTGAACAGTTGCAGCAGCAGAAAGGAGATATCGGCAAGCTTGATGTGGAGATGCAGCAGGCGGAAAATTCTGCCGCAAAGATGCCGAATGCAGGCCCACAGAAAATGGTTACCCTTGAAGACAGCGGACTGGATGAAAGAACATTCAACATGCTTGATTCAGACGGGGACGGCAAAGTTTCGCAGGCTGAAATCGACTCCTTGAGAGATGCCGAGGAGCGGGTTCAGGAGGGAAGTTTATTTTCTGAAGCTCTGTCGGAGTTCCAGAAGAACTTTTTTCAGAAGGAAAAGGATGACGAGGAAAAGGATTTAAATGGCGACGGTGTTGTTTCTGAGGAAGAAGAGGAGAAGGCAAAGCAGCAGGCTGCGCAGGTTACAGGAGTTAATGCTGAAGAGAGTAAAGAGCCTGCCACTAATACCGAACCACAGGGAAAACGATTCTCGGCAAGGCAAATGGCCGGAGTTCGGGCCTACCAGAATCAGGCTTCTGAGTTTTTCGCCGCCGCCTCAAACTCTTCGGTTAGTTTCCAGTACTAAATCCTGATTTCAAATAAGGTTCATTTTCAAAAACAAAGTCCCCTGAAGCAGTGCTTCAGGGGACTTATTTCGTCTGTATTGCAGTCGGAACTATTCAGCTGGTGCGTTGAATACGCGGGTGGAAAGTTCCTTATCAAGGATGAACATGCCGTTGCCTTCGCCGTTGAGGAGGCGGAGCTTGTTCAGTACTGCGTTCACGTTGTCTTCTTCTTCCACTTGCTCGGTTACGAACCACTGCAGGAAGATGTTGGTTGCGTGATCTCTTTCATCAATTGCGAGGTTCACGAGATTGTTGATCAGGGAAGTAACATGCTTCTCGTGCTCAAGAACAGCCTCAATGCAGGCCAGCGGGGATTCCCACTCGGTCTTGGGTGCTTCGATTGCAGTGAGGAGCACTCTGCCGCCTCGTTCGTTGATGTAATCATAGAACTTCATGGCGTGGAACTGCTCTTCCTTAGCCTGTACGCGCATCCAGTTGGCAAAGCCGTCCAGTCCGATGTCGCTGAAGTAAGCGGACATGGAGAGGTAAAGGTAAGCAGAGTACATTTCAGCGTTGAGCTGTTCGTTAAGAGCTTTTTCAAGAACCTTGTTAGACATTATTGATGTTCTCCGTAATTGGAATCAGTTTGTTAATAGCCCAGATCTTCATCAGTGATCTTGGTTGCAAACATCTTATGCATCCAGAACTGGTAACCGATGACGATGGGGACCATGATCAGTGCAACCGTCAACATGATCTTCAGGGTCAGCTGGCTTGATGCAGCATTGTGGATGGTGATGGAGTATGCCGGATTGATGCTGGAGGGCAGCAGTGCCGGGAACAGTCCGATCACGCCGAACATGGTAGTGGAAACAATCAGAACAGCAGAGCTGATCCATGCATTCCACCATTTGCGTGCTGCAATGAGAGTGCGAACCTTGACGATTGCAAGGACCGGAACCAAAAGGATCAGTAACAGGGCCGGGTAGGCAAGGAAGTTACTGAGCAGCTTGGTATATACCCCGGTGAGGGCCAAAAAGGCAATATAAACCGCAGCTAGAACCGGCCAGATGGTGGCGGCGAGGTTTGCGGCGCGTTGGTTGAGTTCGCCGTCCTCGGTACGTGCTGCCAGCCAGAGCAGGCCGTGCTGGGCAAAAAGGAGAACGAAGAGAATACCGCCGCCGAGTCCGTAAGGATTGAGCAGGGTAAACAGGTTGCCCTGAAAGACGCCTTCGCCGTCAATGGGGATACCCATGAAGATATTGGCGAATGCAACACCGAGCAGCAGGGCGGGCAGGAAGCTGCCGAGGACCATGCATGCATCCCAGAACTTGCGGCCGCGGTCACTTTCCATGAGTCCGCGGAATTCAAAAGCAACACCACGGATAATCAGGGCGATGAGCAGCAGCATGAGTGCGGTATAAAGTCCGCTGAACATGACAGCGTAGGCCTTGGGAAAAGCAGCGAAAGTCACACCGCCGGCGGTGATCAGCCATACTTCGTTACCGTCCCAGAAGGGGCCCATAGAATTATAGATAATTTTACGGTCTTTTTCGGTCTTGGCCACAAAGGGCATCATCGCACCGAGGCCGAGGTCATACCCGTCGAGCATGAAGTATACGGCCCAGAGCACTCCCCAGAGTAAGAACCAGATTGATTCAAGCATTGTAATCTCCTTATCTTACAGGCTCTATTAGGCCTTTTCAGGTTGAGGACCCTTGCGGGCGAATTTCGCCAGCAGGAAGATTTCAGCCGCACCCAGCAGGGTGTAAAGGGTGGTCAGGGCGATGAGGGAGAAAGCAACCTGACTGGTCGCAATGGGCGAAACCGCGTCGGTTGTTTTCATCATGCCGTATACGATCCAAGGCTGGCGTCCTACTTCGGCAACTGCCCATCCGGCCCACATGGCAACGTAAGGCAGGGGGATAGCGAAGAGCATGATTCGCAGGTAGAGCTTGTTTTCAGTAAGTTTTTTGCGGTTCATCCAGCCCCAGATACAAAGGATCGGGAAGAGTGTGCCCAGACCTACCATGAGCCTGAAGGAGAGGAATGTCACTGTTACCGGGGGACGGTCTTCTTTAGGCCATTCCTTGAGACCCTTGACCGGAGCGTCAAAGCTGTTGAAGGCAAGGAAGCTCAATCCACCGGGGATTCCGAGAAATTCTACGGCGTTGGTTTCATTTTTTTCATCAGGCATAGCCAGCAGGTACATGGGGGCACCGTCAGGTGCGGTATCCCAGAGAGCTTCCATGGCAGCCAGTTTTGCAGGCTGTTTCACTGCTACGTCCTGAGCGTGGTTGTGGCCTTGCGCGGCAACCAGCACAGAAAAGAGAAAGGCGGTGATCATGCCCATTTTGAAGGACTTGGTGAAGAATTCAACTTCGTTCTTCTTGAGCAGGTGGTAAGCACTGATTCCCATGATGAAGAATCCTGCTACAACGAAAGCTCCGAAACCGTTATGGAAGAACTGTCCCCATGCAAAGGGGTTGCTGATTACTTCACTGAAGCTTTCGAGTTCAGCACGGCCGTTACGCATCACGTAGCCGACAGGGTTCTGCATCCAGCCGTTAGCAAGGATGATCCAGACAGCTGAAATATTGGAAGCGATAGCTACAATCCAGATGGAGGCAGCGTGCATTTTGGGAGAAAGTTTTTTCCATCCGAAAATCCATGCGGCCAGAAAAGTTGATTCAAGAAAGAAAGCCACAGTGGCTTCCACTGCCAGCAATGATCCGAAGATGTCACCAACATATTCTGAGTAGCGGGACCAGTTGGTGCCGAACTGGAATTCAAGTGTGATTCCGGTCACGACACCAAGAACAAAGTTAATGACGAACAGCTTTCCCCAGAATTTGGTCATGCGCAGGTAAATATCTTTTTTGGTGCGCACGTACATGGTTTCCATGATGGCAACCAGTATGGAAAGTCCCAGTGTGAGCGGTACGAAAATGAAGTGGAACATTGTTGCCATGGCAAATTGCAGCCTTGACAGCATCAGAACATCCATCATCCCTCTCCTTGTTCAAGTTGTTAATTAAATTCCGGAAATTTTATCCAGAGCTTCCTGAGCCAGCCTTCCCACTGTTACAGACTGCAATGAAGAGTCCTTATAAATATCTATAACAGTATCATTATCCACCAAAGCTTCAAGCTTTTTGACGGATTCCGTTGATTTCAACCCCCCAAGAGCCCAGCAGGCAGTCCCCTTAATAACCGGGTCGGGATAGGAAAGAAAACGGATAAGGTCGCCTGTTGCTTGAGCCGCGATTTTTTGACGAGTCTGTGCCATACGGGCAACTCCCCAAACCGCCCCGCGGAGCAGGGTCGGAAATTCAAGGTAGTTTTCCGGACCTTCTTCGTCCTCGTGGCTGTAGCTTAAAAGGATTTTACCGTATTCAGCGGCCATCAGATCGTTTACGGCAGTGATTTCGCCCATGGCTTCAGGAACTCCCCATGCACATCCACCGGACTCCTCATTGAGCATCCACATGATTCTGCGCATGACAATGCGGGCCTTGGGTGCGTCTTCCTCCACCATACGGGAGATGACCTTGCCGAAGCAGGTAATTCCGTGCCAGCGGACTATAACCGTGGTCGCACACAGTGAAGCGAAAAGCGGGGAAACAAGATTCTGCATGGAGTATTTATCCATTAATTCTTCAAACTTGCTTTCCCAGTTTTCGTTAGCCAGTGCGGCCATGACTTCTGTTTTTATCTTACGTCCGGTAGCCATATGCGATCCTCCTAAAAGGTAACGCTAAAAAAAACTATTATCGATAGTGGTGTAACAGCTTCCTATTTTTATATTTTCAAGTTTTAAATAACATAAAAATAAAGGCTTTGTGAATTAGTTTTTGAAAAAACGAAAATCCGGGCGGAGTTGACTCCGCCCGGGAATATTCATGCTATTTAGCAGTCTTTTCTTTAATTGCTGCAGCAATGGTAACACCGAGCTGGAAGCACTCTTTGAGAGTGTCATGGTCAGGACGGTTTTTAGCTTTGATCTGAGGCTCGATGATTTCGCAGCCCATTTTTTCAAGCCATTCGTTGAGAATATTGACACACTCTCCGGACCAGCCGAAGGAACCTACTGCAGCACCGATCTTGTCCTGGGGACGCAGGCCTTTGATGTAAGTCAGTGCGTCAGCCATACCGGGGAGGATGCCGTTGTTGTGGGTCGGGGAACCGAGGACAATCGCTGCGGAGTCGAAAACTTCGCTCATGATGTCGCTGTGGTGGTTGGCCTTTACAGACATAACTTTAACAGAAATGCCTTCGGAAACGAGGCCGGAAGCAACAGCGTTGATCATGCGCTCGGTGGAGCTCCACATGGTGTCGTAGAACAGGGTTGCTTTCTGCTTGGGTTCCTGTTTTGCGAATTCCATATATTTATCAAGAGCCAGAGCGCAGTCATCACCACGGAACATGAGGCCGTGGTCAGGGCAGATCATGTCTACATCAAGGTTGAGGCCCGCAAAAGTCTCGAGGGTTTTGATAACCTTAGAGGAATAAGGGGTGATGATGTTTGCGTAGTACTGCTGCATATAGTCTACGACCATCACTTTGCTCATTTCATCTACCCAGCGCTCGCTGGCGGCAATGTTCTGTCCGAAAGCGTCACTGGTGAAGAGCAGCTTGTCTTCGGGAATAAAAGTGAACATGTTGTCGGGCCAGTGCAGCATGCGGGTTTCATAGAAACGCAGGGTGCGTTTACCTATGGAAACTTCTTCACCGGGTTTGACTACATGTACGGGCCAGTCTTTGCTATCAAAAAATGTAGCGATATTTTTTCCGCCCATGACGGAAACAAAGATTTTTTCGGGCTTGCAAAGCTCTACCATCTTCTCGAGGCAGCCAGCGTGGTCGGGCTCAAGGTGGTTGACGACAATGTAGTCGATTTCTTCAGGTTTGGTCAGGTGGGAGAGTGAACAAAGGAACTGGTTCTCAGATCCTTTGGAAACAGTATCCACCAGAACTTTTTTTTCGTCTTCAATGTAGAAAGCGTTGTATGTGGTTCCGTTGGCGGAGCGTGCATATCCGTGAAAGTTGCGGCAATTCCAGTCCACAACTCCGATCCAATGTACGCCTTCTTTGATTTCAATAGGTCTCACTTGAATATTCCTACTATAATTTTATGGTTTTATTTATGCGCAGAAAGCCGGGAATATCCCGGCTTTCTGTTTTTTCTTTATATACGCATCCGTATTCAGCAGGATGCCGTGCTCGGCAGCTTAATCTTCAGGCTCGAAATCATCCTTGCTTGCGCCGCAAACCGGACATTCCCAATCTTCGGGGATATCTTCGAATTTGGTACCGGGAGCGATACCGCCATCCGGATCACCTTCAGCAGGATCATAAACCCAACCACAAATAGTACATACGTATTTCATTTCCTATCTCCGTGATAATTTTATTAGCCCAGGGGCTTGAAAGATTTTTTGCTTGCGCCGCAAACCGGGCATTTCCAGTCTTCAGGCAGATCTGCAAAGGCAGTTCCTTTGTCGATTTTACCTTTGCGGTCCCCTTTGTCCGGGTTGTAGATATAACCGCAATTGCTAACCTGACATTGATACATATCTTTGGGTTCAGCCATAGTGGTATCCTGTCTTATGCTTTCCAGAGACCGTGCAGGTTACAGTATGCACGGGCAACAACAGGTTCGGTGCTTTCCTTGCAGCAGCAGAATTTTGCTTCAGGAGCTTCGCCGGGCTTGAGTTGTTTGATCATCCGGGAATTGCCACAGGAAAGCTCAATCCATTCGATCCAGTGCTTTTCTTCCATGGGGTGGGCAACTTCGCCGACTTTCACTTTGTAGCCGCCTTCGATCTTTTCAATAACCGGAACGTGCTTTTCTTTAGCAGCATCAACGGTGTTTTCAGTCATAAGAACCATATCTGATCCACAGCAGGCAAGGTTACCGGGGCCGGCATGAAGAACCATAGTGATATTACCGCAAGCTTCGCATTTATAAACTTCGTACAATTCAGCCATTTTTAATACTCCACAGGGTTAGGGTTATCGACTACCAGTTCTCACAGACTACCTGAAAATGTGCCTGAGGATGGTCACATGCAGGGCATTTGTGCGGTGCGGAATCACCTTCGTGGGTGTATCCACAGTTCTGGCACTGCCAGATGATAGCGTTGTCCTTTTTAAACACCTTGCCATCTTCAATGTTTTTGGTCAGAGCAAGGTATCTTTTTTCATGAAATTCTTCAGCTACTGCGATCGCACGGAAAATAGCGGCAATTGTGTTGAAACCTTCTTCTTCAGCAATCTTGGCAAATTCGGGATACATTTCTTCCCATTCATGTCTTTCGCCGCCTGCTGCTTCTTTGAGGTTTTCAACTGTGGAGCCGATTACTCCTGCGGGGAAGGATGCAGTTACTTCTACTTCGCCGCCTTCAAGAAGTTTGAAGAGCCTTTTGGCGTGTTCTTTTTCCTGATTGGCAGTTTCTTCGAAGACTTTGGAAATCTGAACATAACCTTCTTTTTTCGCCTTTGAAGCGAAGTAGGTGTAACGGTTACGGGCCTGAGATTCTCCTGCAAACGCGGTCAGGATATTCTTTTCTGTTTTCGAACCTTTTAATTGGGACATGAGCTTCTCCTTATCACGCTGCCTTTGGCAGCAGATGGTATCGTCGAAATAGCTGTTGTAATATTTAGCAGTTAATAGCGCCGCTGTCAGGTTTTTAGACAAAAAAATAGCATCTCCATCCATAAGTATGGATATTAAATGAAGATGTTATTTAAAAAAGATTAATGTACTTTGGTCTGGCATTCCGGGCAAAAGCCGAAATACTCAATTGAGCACCCTTTTATATCATACCCTCGGGCTTCAACAGCGTTGATTGCAGGGGCTGCTACGTTGTTCATAATGTCATCTACCTTGCCGCATTGTAAACATCTGATATGCGGATGCGGTTCGGCATTTCCATCAAATCTGTTTTTTCCGCTTGTCTCAATCTTGAGGATGACACCGTTGTCCGCCATAAGTTCCAAGTTGCGGTATACGGTTCCCAAGCTGATATTGGGGAGCCTTTTACGTACTCTTTCATACAGTTCATCCGCGGTGGGATGACAGGTCAGTCCTTTGAGTTCCTCAAGTATGAGTTCTCTCTGTTTTGATCGTCTTTGTCCTATTTTCATGTGCACCTCTTGCACACAAAATAGTAATAGTTCTTGTTTGTGTCAACCCTTTTTGAATTATAGATTGAGGGTGTATCACACTTATAAGGTATGATAAAGACGGGTTTAGTTGAAAAGAATAGATGCTTGCAGTCTGTCCAAATTCAAGCTATCCCTTGAATAATTGGATTAATTGTAATCACGGGAGTTCCTTTGCCCAGCCTTAAAACCCTCATTCTTCACCCGGACTCAGAGGTCCGTTCAGCTATACGCAAAGCTCTCCGCGGAGTTAAGCTGGTACGTGTATTGGGTGAAACTGTTAATGCTGATGAAGCCTTGGAGCTTCATAAAGCCGTGGGGTACGGGATTATATTTTTGGGTTTTGATTATGAAGAGGGTATAAGCGGTGCTGAATTAGCTCAGGCATTGGGAGCCAGTAAACATAAACCAGGACTGATCTTTCTCGCCGGAGATGAGACCAATGCTTATGAGGCTTTTGAGCTTGGGGCAGTTGATTATCTTATCTGGCCTCCTGATGAAGAGCGCATGCAGAAAACTCTGGAACGTATTGCCCGTTTTAAGAGTCATTTCCGGGAAATCCCCGAGCCTTCAGATTGGAAGGAGTCCGGGACCGGCGTGGAGACCGGGGAAGAGACTTTGCAGCTTTCACTTGGCGAGGATGAGCAGGACAAATTTCTTTCCGCACTCAAGAATGCATGGGATTTTTCTCAGACCCGCCAGCCGGAGATAGAAAAGCTCCCGGTCAATCTGGACGGGCGCATGATGCTTATTCCTTATACTCAGATCATCTTTGTGGAAGCTTACGAAGATTATTCCTACGTGCACACAGCCAATCAAAAATTTCTTACTTCCCACAGGTTAAAAACTCTCGAGGAGCGCCTCGGCCCGCACCGTTTTTTCAGGGTGCATCGCAAGTATTTGGTAAATCTGGAAATGGTTACAGAAATAGCCTCTCTGCCGGGTAGTAACTTTATGCTCCGCACTGCAGGTCGTACAAGGATCGAGCTGCCCATCAGTCGCAGGCGGATCAGCAAACTCAAGCAGATTCTGGGGATGTGATCATGCCGCTTACCGATACACTCATGCCGTTTGCCGAATATGGACTGCATTGTCCTGACCGGGTATGTACAAATATAATCGGACATACAGTTCTTGGGGTAAAGCACGTTTTAAATTTCGAGGTGTCTTTGGCTGGATTAACTAATGGAGGGCGTAGTGGATCATAAAGAAACACTGGACAGCCTGTTGCACGAAGAGAGAGTCTTCCGCCCCCTGCCCCAAATGCTTATTGAGGCAGGAATCAATCCGCAGGATCTGCGCGCAGCGCGGGAATTGGCGGAGGTGGACCTCTGTTCCTATTGGGAAGAAGCAGCTGAAGAACTGGACTGGTTCAAAAAATGGGAACAGGTCTGTGACATTTCCGATGCCCCCAATTACCATTGGTTCAGCGGAGCGCGCTGCAATATTGTCTACAACGCCCTTGATCGCCATATCGAGACAGTTAACAAGAATCGTCTGGCTTTGATCTGGGAAGGTGAGCCGGGTGATTCCCGCCAATATACCTATTATGAACTTTATCGGGCAGTGAACCGTTTTGCCAACGGCCTGAGAGGGCTTGGCGTAGGTAAAGGGGACCGGGTCGTCCTTTATATGCCCCAGCTTCCTGAAACGGTAATCGCCATGCTGGCCTGTGCCCGTATCGGGGCCGTGCATTCCATGGTATTTTCCGGTTTCTCAGCACTACTGCTGCGCGAGCGTGTCCGGGAAGTTGACCCCCGTGTGGTTGTTACTGTGGACGGTTTCTATCGCAACGGTCAGGTTATCCGTCTCAAGGAAGAGGTTGATCGAGCCCTGCTTGATGATCCTGCACAGAATCTGGAGTCTGTCGTTGTGGTCCACCGGGCCAACGTGGACGTGAACATGGATTCCGCCCGCGACTGCTGGTACGAGGATCTTGTCCGTCATGAACGCCCCCACGCTCCTGCCGAGATTATGGCAGCCGATGATCCTCTCTTCATCATGCACACTTCCGGCACTACGGGGAAACCCAAAGGTTTGGTCCATTCCCACGGCGGTTACATGGTCGGTGTGCACCGCACCTTCAAATGGGTTTTTGATCTCAAGCCCACAGATATTTTCTGGTGCTCCGCTGATCCGGGATGGATCACCGGGCATAGCTACCTTGTTTACGGCCCTTTGCTGGCCGGAACGACTACCGTCATGTATGAGGGGCACTCCCTCTATCCGCAGGCGGACCGACTCTGGAATATTGTTTCCAAGTACGGGGTTACTATTTTTTATACCTCGCCCACCCAGATCAGAACCCTTATGCGGTTCGGGCACCGCTATCCGGAACAGCACGATCTTTCTTCCCTGCGTATTCTCGGTGCGGTTGGTGAGCCGTTTAATACCGAAGCATGGCTCTGGATGTACGAGAATATAGGTAAGGGCCAGTGTCCGGTACTGGATACATGGTGGCAGACCGAAACCGGAATGATCATGATCAGTCCGCTGCCGGTATCTGTGCTGAAGCCCGGTTCCGTAACCAGACCCCTGCCCGGCATTGATGCCGATGTTGTGGATGCTGAGGGTAATCCCGTACCTGATGGCAAAGGCGGTTTGCTGGTGATCAAGAAGCCGTGGCCGGCGATGTTCAGCGATGTGATCGGTGATCGTGAAGAGGTCATGGCCCACTATTGGAAGCGCATACCGGGCATGTTCTATGCCGGGGACGTTGCCCGCAAGGATGAGGACGGCTATTTCTGGATTCAGGGACGCGCCGACGATGTGCTTAATATTTCAGGACACCGTATTGGAACCGCCGAGGTTGAATGTGCGCTGACCAAGCATCCGCAGGTTGCGGAAGCTGTTGTGGTCGGTGTTGCAGACAAGATCAAGGGGCAGGTTGCCAAGGCTTATGTGACCCTGAATCATGGATTTGTGGAGTCCGATGACCTGCACCGGGAATTGAAAGAGCAGGTCAGTCGCGAACTCGGTCCCATCGTGATAGTGCGCTCTGTAGAATTCAGGGATGAGCTGCCCAAAACATCCAGTGGGAAGATCAAGCGTTCTGAGTTGTGTTGACCTCTCGCTTCAGTCCCATTTCCGAACTGATAAATTCGGCAAAAGAAGAAACGACCTTGGAACTGCGTCCGGGAGGATAGCGCAGGGCCATGTGTACCGGCGCTATCTCAGGCAGGCCGTCCATGGGAACTGCGTGGCGGCATCCTTCCACCTGTGTATCTTTGGTCACCGGGGCAATGGCGATCCCGGCTTTGACTGCGCCTGTTACACCTGCAAGGCTCGGGCTGCGGTATACCACTCTGTGTTTTCGCGAATTTTTATCCAGAGCTTCCAGCGCATTGTGGCAATAGCAGCACTCCTGATGGTACAAGGCCAGCGGAAGGACTTCCACGTCTGCCGGATTCATAAGTTCAGACATAATCCAGACCAGTTCCAGCGGAATTGAATTCGCTGAGCTTTGACTTTCTGTTGTAATCATCAAATCAAGTTTCCGGTCATTAAGCAGGGGATCCAGCTTGTAGGTGTCATCGCAAAGGACTTCGACCTGCACCATAGGGTGCGACATGGCAAATCTCTTAAGCGCACTGGGCAAATGCTGCGTTGCATAATCGTCAGGCGCTCCGATGCGAACATGTCCGCTCAGTTCCGGCTGAACTATGGCTGCAACAGCTTCATCGTACAAATCAAGAATCTTCCGTGAATACCCGTATAGGATCTCACCTTTCGGGCTTAAAATAGCCTTTCTTCCTTCCCGGACAAATAGATCATATCCAAGCTCTTCCTCCAATCGCTTGATCTGGAGGCTGACAGCGGCCTGAGTACGGAATACCAGTTTGGCCGCTTGGGTGAAGCTGCCGGTGTCTGCGACGAGTATAAATGAACGCAGTATGTCCGGAGGAAGTTGTCCTAAGATGTTTTGATTAGCCATGTTTATGGATTGCATAAAAACGATTAATTTGTCTAATTTTATTTTGTGGAGCATATTCCGGAATCGGGAATTCATTTAGATAAATCAGAGAGTAATAAGTGAAACCACTCGTTAAAGTTCGTCTGCTTCAAATTGTTGCTGAAAATGAATTAATCACCTCAGATGCCCTTTTCGAAATCATTGCTCAGGAGTATCAGGGTGAACGCTTCGTAACGCCGGAGAATTTAGATGAGTACCTGCGGTCTTTTGCCACGCGGGGGCTACTGGAGACGAGGCAGATGAATGCGTTCACATTTGACGGTGTAGAGCAGAAAATGTGTCGTGTAACTGATATGGGAAAACGAAGCCTGAAGGCTTTGTTGTAGTGAAATTACAAATGATAAGGAAACAGGGCAATAATGACGGCCTATGCGTATCTGATTATAGCAATTGTATTTGAAGTTGTGGCAACCAGTGCCCTGAAAGCTTCTGAAGGTTTTACCAGGATGGTACCCAGCATTATCGTGGTGGTAGGGTATGTCGCTACATTCTACTTTTTTTCATTGGTGCTCAAAACCATGCCGGTTGGTGTTGCGTATGCAATCTGGTGCGGGCTGGGAATTATTCTGGTTACTCTCATGGGTATTTTTCTATATGGCCAGACTCCTGATTTACCGGCCATTTTGGGAATGGCCCTTATCTTGATCGGTGTGTGCGTCATTAACTATTTTTCCAAAACTATTGTTCATTAAACTTACTTCCTCCCTAACAGCAAAGCCCCTCCTGCAAACATAGGTTCGCAGGAGGGGCTTTGTTTATTCTATTTAATGAAACAGATTCTTATCTGGCAATCATAGCCCTGAGCATGTCGGCGCAGGTTTCAGACTGATGCGCCATTTCGTTGAGGCAATCTACGAAATGCATGAGCTGGTAGATGTCTTTGAAGTCCATGTCGGAATTGTAGATCTTTTTGGCCAGTTCCCTACGCATTTCCATTGAGCGGGCGTAGTGCTTACGGACCTTGCGGAACTTGTTCTTGGTGCCTTCACGGTCAATGGACTTTCCGTTGTTGAGAGCAATGGTTGCTTTCAGTGCAGGTCCAAGGCTGGTTGTAGTGTCGTTGACCTCGGAGAGCAGCAGGATCAGATCTTTCTGGTATTCAGAAGGGATAGCTACCTTGCGCATTGCCAGCCAGTGCAGTGCTTCCTGAGCGTTGTCCAGAATGTTGTCCTGACTGCGGGTGTAGTTGAAGAACAGAACCTTATCCACGGACATGAACATGGAGTGCGGCAGGTGGTTGCGGATGGAACGTTTGATTTTATCTGCTTGGGATTCAACTTTATCAATCTGTTCAATCAGTTCATTGAATTCGCGGCAGGTGTCGTTTCCGGCAACATAGCATTCAACGGAATCGTTGATAATGTGGATGCACTCAGCAATTTTGTTGTAGTGCTTGACCAGCCCGTCCATGGGGTCCTTGTTAACGATAAGGCCTAAGAAAGGAAGACGAAAGTGCATAATGTTCTCCTTGTGTTATCTAGATGAAAGCCCATTTGAGCAGGCTGAAAATTGTTATACTTGTGATCGCGGCTATGGGTACAGTGAGCACCCAATAAAGCACGATTCTTCCGAGGATTTTAAAGTTTACCGCTGAAAAACCTCTTGCGAGACCTACACCAACAACTGCACCCACTGCTGCGTGGGTGGATGATACCGGTAATCCGAGGTTGGATGCTGCCAGTACGGTTGAAGCTGCACCGAAGTCAACTGCGAACCCGCGGGTATTGGTCAGCACGGTGATTTTTTCACCCACAGTACCCATAACCTTGTGACCCATGAGGGAGATACCGATGGCGATACCCAGTCCGCCCATGACCAGCAGGCTCATGGGGACATCGGCTTTAGCCAGCAATACGTGTTCCTTGGATATAAGGTAGATTGCTGCTACCGGTCCGATTGCGTTGGCAACATCGTTTGCACCCTGTGAGAGGGCTACGTAACATGATGTCCCCACCTGCAGTTTGCGGAAAGTTTCTTCCACAGCCTCAGCTCCCTGTTCGGGATCTCCAACCAGTTTATTTACGGCCAAGCGCCCTGCAAACCATACCAGCGCGGCGATTCCGAACCCTAAAGCCAGGGAACCGATGAAGGGCAGTTTTAAACTTTTACCCATGGGGGTCTTATATAGGAATGAAAGGGAAATTAGCAGAACTGTCAAGCCCATCCATATAGGAGCCCATTTTTGTGCCTGACGGATGAAGTCTTTTTTGAAGAGAATTGTCTTCCTGATATGCGTGAAAATGGCAAAGGCAATGGTTGCTGCAAAGAATGGTGAAATAATCCATGACATCACAATTCCGACCATTTTAAACCAGTTAACCACATCCGGACCGCCTGCAACAAGGCCGAAGCCGAGGATGGCGCCGACAATGGAGTGGGTGGATGAGACCGGCAAGGCCGTAAATGTTGATATGAGTACCCATAATCCCGCTGCCAGCAAAGCTGAAAACATACCGATCATTATTAATTTCGGATCGGAGATGGCTGCCGGATTGATGATTCCCTTACTGACCGTTGCGGTCACATGGGAGCCGAGGAAAACCGCTCCCGCAAAGTTCAGGGTCCCTGCGATCAGTACTGCCTGCCGGATTGTGATGGCTTTTGCTCCAACGGCCGAAGCCATGGAGTTGGCTACGTCGTTTGCGCCAAGGTTAAAAGCCATCATGAACCCTGCAAACAGGGACATGTAAAAAAACAGATCGTAAATATCCATTAGAGATAATCCCCTTGTTGTGAATCCTTAGCGGACTCATAAGCTTGTTCAGCTGCTACCGGGAGTTTCACACAGAATGAAGACCCGGTACCTGTTATCGCGTCAACCGGGCTTTCCACCCAGATGTCGCCGTTGAAGTTACGAGCAAGACTGCGGCACAATGCCAGTCCCAATCCGGAACTGCCGTGCCCCACAGCGTTTTCATCCAATTTGAAAAATCTTTCGAAAATACGTTCTTTGTCAGCTGCCGCAATTCCCGGTCCTTCATCAACAATCCTGATTATTGCGAATTCATGGTCAGCTTCAGCCTGAACCATGACACCGGTGTTCTCAGGTGCATACTTGATGGCGTTCTCGATAAGGTTGTCGAAAATCTGGACCAAGCCTTCACTTGTCCCGGTGATTTTTATTTGCGGTATTTCACTTTTGCTGAGGCTGATATTTTTGTTTTCCGCCAGAGATTGCAGGTTGGCCATGCTCAGCGCAATACATTTTTGCAGATCGGTAGGTTTGGTGCGCAGTTTTTTGCCTGAATATTCACTGCGGGTCAGGGCAAACATGCTGGTAATGACCTTGGACATGTGGTTGGCATTATCAAGTATGGTTCCAAGGAAGCTGGTCAGGATTTTTTTATCCTGCGGCGGGTTGTCGATCAGGGTTTCGGAGTATCCCTTGATACTGGTAAGCGGAGTGCGCAACTGGTGTGAGGCATTGGAAACAAAATCGCGGAGGATTTTTTCCATCCGTCTCATTTCGCTGATATCATGAAAGACAAGGATCAGTTTGCGACGGTTCTTGTAATCAGCATAGGAACAAATCGTTACATTCATGGACCTGCCGTCAGCAAGGTCTACAATCAGGGAGTCGGAATTGTTGTCGCTGCCATGTTTGAGAACTTTATCCACGGCATCCTGAATTTCATGGCGGGTCAGCACTTCAAGGGGGACCCGGCCCACAAATTCCTGAGTGTTCGGAACAAGTTCAGTCATGGATTTGTTGACTGATTCAATTTTTCCTTGCGGGTCGAGAACCATGATGCCTTCAGTCATGTTTTCGAACATAGCGTCAAGCTGGTTGCGTTGATCTTCAATGATGCGGATGTGGCCCTGAATCTTCTTGGCCATGGTATTGATGGATTTTGCCATCAATTTATATTCACCGCCGGGAATTATCCTGATGCGTTTGCTGTAGTCGCCTTCCCCGATTGCCTGAGCTGTGGCGGAGACTTCCTGCACAGCAGAGGTGGTGCGTTTGCCGATAAATATCAGAAGAATTGCGGAGCCTACAGCCAGCATGGCGAGGAGCACTGAAAAGTGGATCATAACCCTGTCCAGCCGTTCTCCGATTATGGAGTAGGGCAGTGCCAGCCTGATAAATTCCCCGTTGTCACCGATTGATTTGGCAACGTATAACATGCGCGTCTGCAGGGTTTTGCTGTAGCGGATGTCCTTCCCGGTCTCGCTGGACTCTGCTGCAATAACTTCAGAACGGTTGGAGTGGTCGTCAAGTTCAGGGAGTCTGCTTGCCTCCACATTGGAGTCGGCAAGGACCCTGCCTTGTTTTATATAGGTGATGCGGACATCAAGCTGGGAGCCCAGTTCTGTTATTTCATTCTGGAATGCGGGAGTGCCGGGACTGACCGGGCTGTGGCTGATTTTCCAACGGACATAATTAAGGAGCCTGGAGGTGTTTTGCCTGCTGGAAGCTGTAAGCTCTTCTGACACCGTTCCATAATAGAACCAGAAAGTCAGCAACAGGGCGCATAGCAGTACTGCCCAGCCCCAAAGCAGAATCTTCATATGTAGTGATGTCTTAGGCAAAAATATTCCTCCCTGAGGGTCGTCCAGAATAGAAATGTTACTTCGCTGATTGTCACAGGGGAGTAACAAGCATGTTAATATGGTTAGGTCAAGTTTTGTTACAAAAGTGTATTACTTATCTATATCTCTGAAATATTTGTAGAAGATTGTTCATGGTGGGTTTAGTTTGCTAAATATGATTGTTACAATACAGTGACAATCGCTTTTTGTCAGCGGAGTGTTCATGTGATGGGCTGAATCAATGGGGCTCAGTGAAGCCGCAGATGGAATGTTGAACGGAGTTGAGTTTTAGTTTATTAGAGCTCCTAAAGGTTAGTTAACTGATAATTATAAGGCAGAAAATAATGTCGAAAAAAGTAGAAAAAGCAATTCAAGATTTGGTTATGAATGGTCCGGTGCCATTGGAAGAATTGGCAGAACGGCTGGGAAAGACTCCCAAAACTTTGGCTCGCGAAGTTAATCCGGAAGATAAAAAAGCCAAACTGGGCGCTGAGACCCTTGTTGAAATCATGCGTATTACTGGCGGTGTTGAGCCGTTGCGCCTTATGGCTGAAGAGTTGGATTTTACAATTGAGTCGGTTGATTAGGGCTGTATTGCCGTTAGGGACGCAAGGTCGGCAAAAGCCATATATTGCTATTGTATTTGAAATCTATGGATAGACCGGAATAGTTGTTATATCCGGTAGTAATTTTTTTCTCTTCGTTAAGATAGACTCCTTCCATTTCTATAAAAGAAGTTTTTTCCGGTACGGTTGTGCTGTTTGTTATGCCGCTTAATTTGAGAGCGGCGTCTTTAAGCCGTGGTGAAATTTTAGCTGCGGCAAATTCCTGAAGAGCATTTTTCCTTTCTTCTCCGGCCATTGACGAGATTATTTTACCTAACTCAGCAATTCTTCCTTCTTCAGGATTGCTGTCCAGAGCTTCATCATAGAGATCGTCAGCTTCTTCACGCATGCCCAAGGCCAGATTAATTCGTGCAAGGTTGTTGAGCAATCTTCCTTGGTCTCCTTCATTCAAATCCACAGCAAGTGCATACAGTGATGCCGCCCGTTTCAGAGTGGCGGTGGAGTTTTTATACAATCCGACAATAGCAAGGCCGTCAGCTTTCAGGGACACAGCCTCTTCTCTGCTTGGGGTATCTGAAAAACTGGATCTTGCAGCCTGTTCCAGAGCTTTGGAAAGTGGTTCGGAGGGAGCGAGTGCCATTTCACGGATCAACAGATTCAGCTGCAGGAATCTCGGCTTTAAGCCTGCCTTGACGGACATGGGGCGCGAAATAAGCTCTCTGGCTTCAGCCCTGTTGCTTGAGTCTGTGGAAAAGTAAAGGCCCGCTGAAATGATTTCAGGTTGCTTTCCCATTTCAGCATCAAGCAGCATGGTCTGTTGGAACATGTTTTCAAAGGCTTCTGTATCGCTCATAGCAGGGTAGGCCAGCCATTCTCCGAGCACGTTGACTCCGGCTTTGATCAGTCTTGCCTGCGGCATGTTGAATCTTTCATAACCGGCAGCATACTCCAGAGTTTTCGGCAGGATAAATCTTGTGGCTGATGCTTCTTCAGAACTGCGGCCTTCAATCCGGATGGTCGGCAGGGCTTCAGCTGTGATGCGTTCCATCTTGTAGGCCAGTGCAAGTTCATAGAAATAACGGTCTTTATTGTTCATGCGTTCTGCCCGTTCAAGATAAGGCCTTACCGAGAGCAGGCTGCCTGTCCGTTGGAAGGCAAGGCGGGCAAGTCCGGTAAAAGGTCGGGCATCATCAGGTTTCATACCGTTAAGCATGTGGAAAAGAGGTTCCGCGAGGTCTGGCCTGTCCAGCAGGATGAGTGCGTTTCCTTTTTTAAGTTGCAGCTCAAATGTGTCCTGATCTGATATGGAGAGTGCTGTTTCACAAAGATTTGCCCTGCGGGGCAGGGAACTGATCTGGCGGCGTAGCTCCTCGTCGAGGTCCGGGTTGGCCAATAGCGGTTTGAGCTGTGTGGCTGCTGCTCCACCGGCTTCAAGGTCAAGGTTGCTGTACTGCGCTTTGGCTGCTGTCAGCAGCATTTCAGGGGCAACCGGGAGTGATGAAATTGCAATGGCACCGCTTAGCAGAGGAGCTGCGCGGGTAATGTCTTCTGCTTTCAGAGCCTGCTCCCCAAGTGAGTATAAAATCCACGGGACTACCGGGGAATGAATGCGGTCATGGAAAATACGGGAAGAAAGTATCAGTTGGGTTTCAAGTGTTGTTTCATATGCCTGGGTCAAAAATTCAATGCGTTCCAGATTATTTTCAAGTGTGTGCGGGCCGTTCTCATTCTGGGCAACATTTTGCTGCAATCCTTCGGAGATAGCACGGATTGTCTGGGAATCCAGCATGGAGCAGAGTTTCAGCAGGATAATACACATATCGCGGCATAGGACGTCATGTTTTGAAATGTTGTTCCTTATTGCTGCGGCCACAACTACCAACTCTTCCACATCTTCCAGATTTAGCTGGTGTTCGTTGTTACGTAAACGGGTCAGGATATCTTCGGCACGGTAAGCCAGATATCCACTGCAAGTCGCATTACATAGTCCGGGAAATTGGTCTTCTGAAATAGCCGGAAATTCGGGCAGGTCTAAATCGGCAGGGCCGAGGATATTATCCAGTACTGCTTTACCGGGACCGGGCATGCTGGCAGGGATGATTGAATCCTTTTCCTGAACAGAAATTTTTACCTTTCGTCCGTCCGGTCCGGGGGTCAGGTATATGCGGACTTTTTCAAATAGACCGCAGTTCTCGAGGATGATCCGGGCGGCGATAATTTTTTGCGGAGTGGCATCCTCTCCGGGCAGGATTTGTGCCAGAGCCATTACTGCGTTTGGAGTAAGCCGGGAGTCTCCACTGACGTCGATTGAGGCAACAGACTGGTTTGAAATTAAATGTGCAGCTGAATCAGCAAGTCTGTTGGCTGCAGGTTCCGAACTGCTGCCGCCGATCTGTTTCCCTTTAATGAAAACTTCGGGTTCAAGGTGAAAGTTATCGGTAAGTAAAGCGGAGAAAGATGTTCCGTTCTCATCTCTTATCATCAAGCCTGAAAGGGTGTACCTTGACTCAGGCTGCTGTTCTGTGCAGTTTGCACAACTAAATCCTGCCGCTGTTAACTGCTGTTGGATAGTGGCTTTGAATTCCTGAGAAGGTTGCCCTGAAGGAGTAAGGAAATCTCCGATGGAGATGTGCGTGGACGAGGCTTCGGCTGCTGCGGGCAGCAGGGAAATAAGAAAAGCTAAAAAAAGAAGTTTTACGGAAATTGGAAAACGCATCTCAGCCTCTTGGTAAATATAAGTAAGATATGGCTTAATAAGTAACCTATCACGGCCATTTAATCCAGCCCCGCATGCTTCGACTTGGAGGGAGAACTCTGGTACAGGTAGCCGACATAGTGAACATGAATTTTTTTTAAAATATAGTTTGGAATCGGGATCAGCAAATGGATAATACACCTGAGTCAGGTCTTAATGGATTTTGTCGGAAAAACTGGGCGTTGCTGCTGGGCATGCTGCTTCTTTTTTCTGCCGTGGTTTCTTTTTACGGAACTTGGCTGAATTATTTTTACGATATTGACGAACCGAAATATGCCCGTGCTGTGTATGAAATGATCCACAGCGGCAACCTGCTGGCTCCCATGTTCGACGGCATGCCGAGAATGGAGAAGCCGCCGCTGACTTACTGGGTAATGTATCCTTTTGCGTGGCTGGCTTCACTTGACGGTTTCAGCGGTAATATTTTGTCCTTACTACGTTTGCCTACGGTTATTTGCTCAGTGCTCATGGTGCTGGGAACATCTATGACCGGGCGTAAGCTGTTCGGTCCGGCAACAGGGCTGCTGGCCGGGATGATCCTGCAAAGTTCGGTTCTTTTCAAATTCATGGCTGTGATGATGAAGGTTGACGTGGTTTTCGCTTGCTGCGTGACTTGGGCCACTTATTTTTATTTACAACGTTACCTTGGAGACAAAAGTGCCAAGGTTGCAGTTGGCGGTGCTGTATTGACCGCTTTGGGGGTGCTGGCCAAAGGTCCTTTCGCATTCCTGCCATTGGCCGGTTATGCTCTGGCAGTGGGGATTCGTCACAATGTAAACATGAAGAATGAGTCCGGCGAGTCCTCATCATTTGTGTCCGCCATGAACATCAAAGGTCTGGTCGCTGCTAAATGGGCTGACCGTAATATCCTGTTACTCTGGTTTACTGCCGGGTGCGTTCCATTCTTCCTCTGGCTTTACGTTGCATGGCTTAGTTCCGGTTTTGACTACACTCAGGGGCTGGTCGGGCAGTTTTTTCATAATACGGCCTCCACAAGTTCCAAGGTTACGGATAAGTTAAGCCATCTTGATCCTTACTTCGATACCTTGACCGTTATTTTTTTCCCGTGGGGCGGTTATGTGTTTGGGACCGTTTACGGAATCTGGCGCAGTATCAGGGAGAAGTTTAATGAAAAGTATGTCTTCATGGCTTGTTTGTTTCTGGTCTACCTGATAATTTTTACCCTGCTTTTCAAGCTCAAGTCCAACCGCTACATGCTGCCTATACTGCCGTTGTTGTCCATTCTGGTGTGTGACTGGCTGGTCAATGCCAAGAGGGATAAAGCGTATCGAACCCTTTTTGAGATGGGTTTTGTCTGGATTCTGTCCATGGCTGCCATGCTCGGTTACCGCTCGTTCAAATCCATGAGTGTTTCGGTGAACCTTGCGGACCGTGTTCCTGTGGGCCAGTATATGGATTTGATGCTTCCTTTCTTTATTGCTCTGGGCGGTTTCTTTTTGGTCATGCTTATTGTGAGCATTAAGCAATCCCAGCGGCCGGCAGTGCATATTGTAGTCGGATCACTGGCAATCACGGTGGTAATGCCTTTTTATTACAAAGCATTGCCGTCTTATGCCTCCTTAACTGTAAATAGGCCTATACCTATTCTGGCTCAGGCGGTTACTGATAGGATCGCCGAGTTTTCCAATAGTGATACTCTGGTTATCCACCGTCCGTTCTTTATTAAGACTTTTCCCGATGTGGCCTACTACCTTAAAAAGCTTGATAAGGATGGAAACTGCATGTACTCGCTCGGTTCCGGGGCGCGTGCCGGTGATCTGCTTCAGGTTCTGGCGACCCCACAGATTGCGGCAGAGTTGTTTAAAAAAGAACACCCGGATGCAGAAAAATATCCGGTCTACCAATACCTGAAGAACAAGAAATTCAAAAATGCAGTGTTGCTGCTTTCTTCTGTGGATTACTATACAATAAAACCTTTCATGGATTCCCTTCCCCCCATGATTAAAAGTCTTATTGAAATTGAGGAGAGGGAGTTACTGACAATTAAATGGCTTAAAGAAAAGATTTTTATTGTCCGTTTTAATCCGGGTAAAATGAAATAATGTCAGATAATAACAAAATGATAGATATACTTGATTTGGAATACAGCGAGCTTGAAAGCTTTGTTTCGCAGGAGCTTAAGGCTCCCCGTTTCCGTACCGACCAGATCTGGCAGTGGCTTTGGCAGAAAGGCGTCGAAGATTTCGATTCCATGACCAACATTGCCAAGAATCTGCGTGATGAATTGAAGTCCAGGGCGGTTATTAATCATCCGCAGGTGGATGTGGTTCAGACCAGTAAGGACGGGACCATCAAGCTGCTCCTTCGCCTTAACGACGGCGCACTGGTGGAGACAGTACTTATTCCCATGGAAGGTCGTTACACCCAGTGCCTGTCCACTCAGGTCGGCTGCGCCATGGCCTGCACATTCTGCAATACCGGGTTAATGGGTTTTGAGCGTAACATGTCCATGTCCGAGATGCTCGGTCAGGTCCTTGCGGGACGTAAATACCTGCGCGAAAACAATCTTGATCCGCTCAAGAATCTTGTTTTCATGGGTATGGGTGAACCGCTGCTCAACCTCGATAATCTGATTCGAACCCTGCGCAACTTGAACAACCCTGACGGACTTTCCTTTGTGCCCCGGCGCATAACAGTTTCTTCCGTTGGTTTCGTCAAGCAGCTGGAAGAGCTGGGCAAGACCGGGCTGACTCTTCCTGCAATTTCCCTGCATGCCCCCACACAGGAACTGCGAGAAAAGATTATGCCCAAAGCCGCCAAGACTCATATTGAAGACCTGCTGGCAGCCATGGACCGTTTTCCGCTCAAGCCGAGGGAGAAGGTCACTTACGAATATCTCCTGCTGGGCGGAGTCAACGATTCCATTGAGCACGCCAAACAGTTGGTAAAACTGCTCGGACACCGCCGTTGCAAGGTTAACCTTATCGCCTACAACCCCGGCGACGAGCCGCTCTACAAGGCTCCCACAAGAGAGAAGGTTCTGGCCTTTGAAAAATATCTCTGGGATAAGAAGATAACCGCAACTATCCGCAGGTCCATGGGACAGGATATCAAAGCGGCTTGCGGGCAGCTGAAAGCTGATCAGATGAAATAATAAAAAGGGGGTAGTTAAAAACTACCCCCTTTTTATTCTATATTTCAGTAACCAGTATGGTTTCGGCCTGATCCGGCCTTAAGTGCAGGCGTAAGCCTTCCTTGGTCATGATGATTATGCGGGCACCGGGGGTCATTCCGATGGCCCGGGCAGGTTCAACTGTTTCAATAGTTACAGTTGAACCCGGAGTGATACCGGTGGTTGAGATTGATTTTGTCGCTCTCGGTCCGCCCAGTATCTTTTTTACCGTAAAAGGGCGTCCTTTGCCGCAGGTTGCCAGCTGGCAGGCTACCCCGTCGCATTCCCCCCAGACTTTGGCAGCCATGCCCTCTGTGAGTGAAGTTTGCTTACCGTTTACTACCGTCCTGTAGGTCATGGGAGGTAGGCAGCGGACCAGCTTGATGTCATCTCCCTCGGATATCCCAAGAATTTTGAGGCTTCTTTCCAGCTGCGATCCGGCGGTCAGTCCTTCAATGTGCCCGTGTTCACCGGGATTCATTTCAAAGACAGGAGTCTTGTGTCCGTCATCGTGGTGCACAATGACCTTGGAGGCCATTCCCGCGGCAAGGAGCACTTCTCCATGCGGACCCTTGATCCTTACCGGGTGTTGGACCGAATCTTCGGACATAATCTGCAGTTCCGAACCTATATGCAGCCCCATGCGTTCAAGGCGGTTCTTCAGGCTTTCGCTGGTCACGGCCTTGAGCATAAGGTTTGTTTCAACCGGTGCGCTTCTTAATGTCTGAGACATTATCGGATCTCCTTTGCGTACTCTTGCGGTTTGTTCGCAGACGAAGTCTTCATGGCGGCGTATCCAAGTATGCCCACAGTACTTAAGTTGTGGGTCATGGCCGCAGCAAGAGTGGATATTTTTCCCATACCGGCCAGCAGCAGAGTGGCGGAGTTGATGCCGACCGCAGACCAGAGGCAGTTGCTCAGGGTTTCGCGGTTGGTCAGGGCAATGCGATGTGCTTCCACAAGGGTAAGCATGTCTTCATTGAGCATGACGACTTGCGCTGATTCACGGGCAAGGTCGGCCCCGGAAGGCATGCAGATGCCTACATCGGCGCAGACAAGGGCCGGGGTATCGTTGACCCCGTCTCCGGCGAATGCGACCTTGGCACCGCCTTCCTTGAGTTCCTTGACGATGTCGGCCTTGTCTTCAGGCTTGAGTTCCCAGTGGACAGCATCTACCTGAGGCAACTGGGCTGCGAGGGCCAGAGCTGTTGAGCGGTGGTCGCCGGTAAGTATTTCAATGCGTTTGATCCCTGCAGTCTTGAAAGCTTCGAGTGCTTCAAGTGCTTCGGGGCGCAGTTCATCGCGCATGGCAATGACACCGATAAGCTCTTCATCCATGGCTACGAAAAGCAGGTTTTTACCTGCATTGCGAAGCTGACGGGCTTTCTTTTCCATATAGGAACAATCGATGTGCTCATCTTCTTCAACAAAGTGCTGGCTGCCAACAAGGACCCGTTTGCCTTCAACATAGGCGGAAACACCGTGGGCTACGATAAAGTCGACCCCGCTTACTTCAGGGAGCTTAATCCCCTGCTCTTTGGCTTCATTGACCACCGCCCTTGCTACCGGATGGGCGTAATGCTCTTCCGCTCCGGCGGCAATGGAAAGCAGCTCCTCTTCTTCATATAGAGGCATGGGCACGATGTCGGTAACTTTCAGCTCCCCTTTGGTCAGGGTTCCGGTCTTATCAAAGACGATTGTGTCCACTGCGGCCAGATTGTCTAGGGCTTGTCCGCCCTTGAGCAGTACACCGGCTTTACTGGCGGTATACATGGAAGTTCGGGTGGCAACAGGAGTGGAAAGTTTGATGGCGCAGGAGTAGTCAACGGTCAGCACCGATGCTGCGCGGGCTAAGTCCCCGGTGATGGCATAAACACCCAGTCCGGTCCCGAAGGTCAGGGGAACCAGTTTGTCAGCCAGTTCTGCGGATTGAATCTGGTTCTTTGATTGCGAACGCAGGGAACTTTCCAGATAGCGGTTGATGCGTGCCATGCCTGTTTCTGCGCCGACCTTATCCGCCCTGATCTTGAGGGTGCCTTCTTCAACAACCGCGCCGGAAAGAGTTGCGTCTCCGGGTTGCAGATGGACGGGTACGGATTCCCCGGTAATGGAACTCTGGTTTACTGAACCGTCGCCCTCGACGATTGTGCCTTCAATGGGAATGAGTTCACCGGGACCGCAGACCACAATGTCACCAATTTGCAGATCGTTGAAGTCTATTTCAAGTTCGCGTCCGTCTTTTTCGAGCCATATTTTTTCGACCTGCGGTTTAAGCAGGGTCTTAAGCAGGTCAGTGGATTTTTGTTCGGACTGATCTTCCAAGTATTCACCAAGGCTGAGCAGAGCCCCCACTGAGTTGGAGGTGAAGTAGTCTCCCCGCAGCAGTGAGAGAGCTTTAACGGTACCGTCCAGCACTTCAATTTTGACCCCGCGGGTAAAAAGTGTTTCCAGTCCTTTCATAATGCCGGGAATTCCCAGCATCCAGCTTGTTGCCGCCTGCACTGGCAGGGGCAGGAAAGGTGTTGCCGCTGCGGCTGCGGTCCGTGCGCCAACATCAATCAGGTCTACATTATGCTCCTGCTCATTGTCCTTAAGGAAAGCTTCCTGCGGAATATGGTCCAGTGTTTCAATTATAGCTGAACGGGCTTCTGGTGTGCCATCGTACTCAACAGCAATGGAAAAGGCAGGACCGTTGATCCTGACCGATTCAACTCCGCTTAGTGATTCCACGCTGGCCTGCAGGTAATTGTGGTCCAGATCAGGTGCAAGCAGAACCAGTGACTTCAGCCTGATCCGCTTCGGAAGTTCGTGGACTATTGTAAAACGTTTTCTTGTTTTCGGAGTTCCGATCATCTGGTTGTCCTCTGCGGTCTTCTGGAAACCGCCCAATGCAAAGCTGTAAAGCCGACAAAGGCAAAAGAAGCCCAGAGGTGCAAGGGTTTTGCTCCTTTGAACTTAAGCACTCCGGAAGCCGCTGAGGCCCCGAGCGTGGCAACCATTCCAACTTTAGCAGCGGTCTTGGTTTTACTCGGGGTAAGCGGACAGTCCTTGCATTGGCGGAAGTTTTTTTTGCCTTTAGTTTGAATCAGGTCAGTATTTTCAGGTAAAGCGTTCATCTTGGTGTCCCTCCGGGGGCTCTCCGAGGTCCAAAGAACCTTTTTGAAAAAGCTTCTCTGGACTCTCCCAAAACTTTCATTAGGGCTTCGCTTTTTCCATTTCAAAGGCCGTACAAAGGCGCTAGGAGCGAAGCATACTAAAAGGTTCTGAAGGGGATGGGGTCTGGGGAAGGGGAAACTCTTGCAAGAGTTTCCCCTTCCCCAGACGCCGGAGGCTTCTTACTCAGACTGCGCTTCGGCTTTGATGTCGTGAATTTTTTCCTTGGCTTCTTCAATTCCGCCCTGAACAGCGGACCATGTTTTAACCGCACCGGAAACAATAGCTTTCTGGACTTTGGGGTTGGAGGCAACAAGTGCTACGCCAGCGCCCACGAGGAAACCTTTCAGATAGCGGGAATCAGTGAAATTTACCCAACTTTTAACAGTTGAGGGTTCGTTCACGGGCTGAACCGGCTGCAGGGAATCAACGCGCTGCTGTTCGGTGAGCTGCGGGTCCTGATAATTGTATACGTAGTCGTTGTTGTAATCCTGACTCATTTTTTACTCCTTTTCTGCTGCTTCTTTGGCAGCCTGTGCGGCCATGTATTCCTGTTCGGCCTTGAGATCTTCCATTCTTTCCATTTCTTCAGCGGACATTTCTTCCTTTCCGCCGCCGGAAGTGAAGATGGATCTTACGGTCTTGCTGGTGCAGACAAAGGTGATGCCAGCGCCCACGAGAAGACCTTTCCAGAAACCGTCATCAATGCCGTTGAAAAAGCTGAGAAAACTTGTCGGATCAGCCTTGCCTTCAGCAGTGTCTTTGACCAGATCAACGAATTGTTTGACCTGATCCTCCGAGGTGTTGGGAGCGATTGTGGGAGCCTGCTGGACAGGCTGTTGTACCGGCTGCTGATACACGGGTTGCTGCACTGGCTGCTGGTAAACCTGACCGTATACCGGCTGTCCGTAGACAGGCTGACCATATACAGTTTGGCCGTAATACACGGGCTGTCCGTAAACAGGTTGTGCCGGCTGCTGTATCGGTTGTTGATATGCGGGCTGCTGCATGGGCTGCTGGGCAGTCATGTCAGGCTGTGCATACCCGGAAACTGGTGCTCCCTGATACGGATCGCCGGGAGTGGTGTAGGAAAAGTGCGGCTGGCCCTGATCAGGCCCCATAACGGGCTGAGAGGTGTAGGGCTGTTGCGGTGCGGTCTGCTGTGCATCGGGTGCGGTATGTTCGGTGCTCATTTTGGATAGCTCCTCTAAGTAATAGTCTTTTTTTATCCATTATTCATCAGCCTGCCATAGAGGTCGCTGATGATTTGTGCTTTCTTGTCTTTGTCTGTTCCCTGAATCAGCTCTTCAATCAGCTCCGGCTGAATATGTTCAGGGTCGTATTCAATAACCACAGACCGGGCGGCCATGTTGACCCGGGCATCCTTGATGGCTTCCGGCAGTTCCGAATGTTCCTTCATTGCTGCCAGCGTTACGGGTTTTGTTAAAATGAGCGGGCTGAATTTAACCCTGATCCTGCCCGGTATGTGGTGTGCCACATCAAGATGCTTTTCCAGTTCAACTATTTTGCGGAAGTTCATAAATTTTACCTTGTTTGGATTCGATTGCTTCAGGTGAATGCAGGAGCAGCCTTGAAGAGTTGGCGATTACCCCCATGGTATGAAGAATGTGCAGGAATCCGGCCATGACCGGAGAGAGAACGCCGGTGGCTCCCATAATGACTCCCGCTATATTTGAACCTGTTGCCAGCCAGAAGTTCTGGTAGGCTATTTTCACAGTGTCCTGACTCAGTTGCTGGACATACATGAGTCCCTTGAGGTCATCATCGACCAGTGCGATATCTGCTGCTTCAACAGCAACTTCAGCCCCTCCGGTTCCCATGGCTACGCCGACGTCGGCTTGCGCGAGTGCAAGGGCGTCGTTGATTCCGTCGCCGACCATCATGACTTTGCCTCCTTCACTTTGCAGGTTCCGCACAAGGGTTGCCTTTTCTTCCGGCATGGCTGAAGCGTGGATTTCCGGGATGTTCAGAATCCGGGCAAGTTCATTGGCTGTTGCTGGTTCATCTCCGGTGACCAGTACGGTGTGTTCAACACCGCCTGCCCCAAGAGTGTTAAGGACAGTTGCGGACTCTTCGCGGATGGTGTTGGCAAAGGCCAGCAAACCTATAGGTTCCTTGTCCTTAACCACGTAAAGCACGGTCAACCCTTTGCTTTTAAGGCTGGAAACCTGTCTGCTCAAGCTGCCTATGCGCACATCAAACTGCTCAGTGAGCTTTTTGTTGCCCACTAAAATTTCCGTAGAATGGTTTTCATTCTCAGCGACTTCAGCGCGCATACCCTTGCCTAAGAAATATTCACACACAGTGTGGGGCAGGGGAGCAAGTTTCCTGAATCCGGCTTCATGCTTGATTGCCTGAGCCAGTGGGTGATGGTTATGGGTTTCCACAGAAAAGGCATAGGTCAGCAGGTCATTTTCTGTGACGCCTTCGGTGGTGTGGATATGTTCAAGGCTAGGTTCGCTTCCGGTCAGGGTTCCGGTCTTGTCGAAGCAGGCGATGTCGCATTTGCCTACTTCTTCAAGATATCTGCCGCCCTTGATAAGAATGTTATTCTTGGCGGCAGTACTGATGGCTGCGCTGATGGGCGTTGAAGCTGAAAGTACGGTTGCGCAGGGGCAGGCCATGACCAGCAGTACAGTGAAGGCCCGCCACGGGTCGGCAGTAAGCAGAAGTGTTCCTACGGTACAGGCAAAGCCGATTTTGACCAGACGTACCGAAAGTTTGTCCGCTGTAGATTCAATGGCGGTCTTGTTTTCAAGGGAGTCTTCCACCTTGTGGAGAATACGGGCCAGATAGGTCTTATCACCGACTTCTTCTGCCCGGACATAGATGACTCCTTCACGCACGAATGTTCCTGCAAAAACCTGATCATCCTGTTGTTTATGGATGAAATCGGCCCGTCCGGTGATGGGTGCCTCATTGATCAGTCCCTGGCCGTCTAAAATAGTTCCGTCCACGCATATTTTTTCACCGGTATGCAGGACTACAACATCTCCAGCTTGGAGATTGCTGATCTCCACCTCAACTTCAACCCCGTCTTTAAGCACAAATGTATGGTGGGTGGTGTTGTCCAGAATACCGGAAATGGCCCGGCGGGAACGTTCAGTTATCCATGCGGTGAGAAGTTCCGCTCCTGCATTTATCCAAAGGATTTCAAAGGCGGTCATGGCTTCCCCGGCAACTACCGCAGCCACAATTCCTCCGGCAAGAATACCTTCAAGTCCGAATTTCTTTTCACGCAGCTTGGTTACAGCTTCCTTGACCAGCGGAACTGCCGCCAGCACAGTAAGGAAACCCAGCGGGCTGAACAGAGTTTGAGCTACAGTAATTCCCAACAGGGATTCACTGATCAGTACAGCTCCGCCTACTGCGGAAACAAAGGAAAAGTAGCGCAGGGCGCCTTTGATCTGAGGACAGCCGCATTCTTTCTTGTCTTTGATCGGACAGATTTTGGTAGTGTGAACAGCTACAATCTCCCGTAATACTTCGTAAACATGCTCAGAAGTAATGAATTCAGGATTGTAGCGGATTACCAGTGCCGCACATTTGTTGTTCGTCCGGGTGCGGGTTATCCCGGCAACCTTTTCAAGGTTTCGTTCAACAGTGCTGCAAAGGATTTTGTCTTTCCTTAGGTCCGGCACCTTGAATCTGATTCTGCCCGGTATTGAATGCTTTATGCTTGCGTATGTTTTTTCTGCTCTCACGTGAAGATCCTACGTTTACTGGATTATCAGACGGACACCTTATGAAATTGAAATTGAATATCAACTCCACGAGAGAGGAGATACAAATGTGTAAAGCCTTTGTCAACGAAAACTTATTATTTTGCCGTATGGATCTAAAAGCGTAACAGCCCTGATTAAATGCAGGGCTGTCCGATGGGAAATGTATGAAGTAGAGCTAGCTCATTTCTTCGATAGGGGTAGGTCTTTTTTTCTCGAGAGCATTAGGGACGGCCTTGTCCCAGAGCATCTTTGCTCCGGTGGCAACTACTGTGAATCCGAGCAGTCCGGCCAGACCGCCAAGGCCGAGTATACCGGTGGCTGCCACTCCCGCTGCTGTGGCCAGTCCGGTTCCTGCTGATTCGGTCGCAACAGTCTTTGCGGCATCGCTTTTGCTCATTTTGCCTTCTTTAACAGCAATGGTGGAACGAACAGCAGCAACTGTTCCGCCAACCAGTGCGCCGGTTGCAGCGGCCGAAGCTGTGATCACGGGAAGAATTCTTGTCGTTGTAGGTGTTGTCATTTCATACTCCTTTATTCGTAGACGGCATCCCGTCACTGTTTTTCATGGTGCTATTGATAATTAGCGTACTTAATTATTTTATAAAGCAGCACTATTGAGTTTCAATTGCAGAAATTTATTCAACGTGAGTGAGTGCTCATAGCTTGACAATGGTTATCACTTGAGAATAATCGTCAGTGTCATTTTCACAAAATCCACAATGGAGGGAAGGATGTCAAGTCCGCAAACTCAGTTCTTGGAATATCTTACCAAGAATAAAATGGCTGCAACTGAGCAGCGACGTATTGTATTGGAAGTATTTCTGGGAATTCAAGGACATCATTCATGCGAAGAGCTTTATGAACATGTCTGCAAGCGTGATTCTTCCATCAGTCCGGCAACGGTTTACCGGACCATAAAACTCCTGTCTGATAGCGGTATTGCTGAGCCATTGGATTTCGGGGACGGAATAACCCGGTTTGAATGCCGCCATAACAGGGATCACCATGACCATCTGGTTTGTATCCGTTGCAACTGCCGGATTGAAGTTGTGGAAGAACGTATAGAGGAACTGCAGGAAAAGTTGGCCAATAAATACGATTTTGCCGTGAACAGGCATAAGATGATTCTTTATGGGATTTGTCCAAACTGTCGAAAACAATAACTCATTATCGCAAGTAATTATCATTTGCATGACTTTATCTTGTTATGCGCTTTGCATATCAGGAGTATAAATTATTTTGTCTTATGGTTCTTTAAGGAGAATAAAAATGAGTTTCAATATCGGAAAAATATTGCTGGTTTCAACAGCCGCTACTGCGGTTGGTGTAGCTGTATATGCTGTATACAAGGCCGGGGGTGTAAAACCCGCGGTCAGTAAGGTGGTTAAAGGCGGGGTGAAAGCAGGTAGCTGGGCTTCCCGGCAGTATAGTTCTGCCAAGGACGAAGTCGCCCGCCTTGTTGATGAAGCAAAGGCTGATATGGCTGGTTAGCAAGTTTTCAGCAGAGATAAATCTCTGCTGAAAACTAAGCTCTATGCAGGATTTCTTTATACTGGGCTGGACTTATCACCTTGTCTCTTCCGGTATTTTTGGCAAAGTACAAGGCCTTATCTGCAGAGGAGACCAGCTTTTCGGCTTCGGCTTCAGGATCAACAGCCTGATAGCAGAGTTTAGAGATACCTATGCTTAAACTTGCCTTACCAACTTTAACTTGCGCAAAACGGTTTCGAATACGTTCGGCAATCTGCTCGCAGCGGGTTGAGTCCACGCCGACAAGGATTGCTCCGAATTCGTCCCCACCGAACCGGAAGGGAAAATCAGTACCGTTTCTAACAGAGGAACTGATGATTTGCCCAAGTTCCGCAAGGAGCCTGTCTCCTTCCTGATGCCCGTACACATCGTTGACCTCCTTAAAGTGGTCGCAGTCTATGAGCATGAGATGGAGAGGTGTTTTGCATGAAATGCATCTGGAGCAGGTTTCTACCAGTTTCAGCTCAAAAAAGCGTTTATTGAACAATCCGGTAAGGTGGTCGGTGTAGGAAAGCAGGTTGAGTCTTTCCTTGTCCCGCTGGGTCTTTGCTAATGACTCTGTCAGTTTGGATTCCCGTTTGGCAACGGAGTGGGCCAGCCAATTCAGGTTGTGCTGAAGCCTGCAAAGTTCATCAGTGGCAGAGCCTGTTTTGTTGGAGTAGATTTCCAGACGGTGATCCAATCTGCCTTGTTTGAGTTTTATGCAGAAGCTGTTCATCTTGCGGACTTCCCTGTTGACCATCCAATCTTCAAGCCAAGTGGCGATGGGCATGCACAGGGCTATGCATAAACTGAAGTGCAGGCAGATAAACATGGGCAGTGAGTTACTGTCCGCCAGTTCGGTTAGAGCCAGCATGACCCCGGCAGGAAGGATTAGTATCAAGAGTATCGCCATAAATGACTTTGCTCTTAGCTTGTTTCTACTATTGGTCCTGCGTTTTAATATGAATGAATTTTTGAATTTATCTTTTAAGATAGTAAGCAATTGTTTTCCTCCCCGGCATGATCCTTCCAGCTTATCCTGTACCATTATTATTGGAAGAAAGCGGTTTTGAAGCATTGCCGTTAACCTGTAATCATTTGTTCGTTAATGAAAACGAATGTCAATATCAAGAAAAAAGGAGATGAAACCAGATTAGTTTTATTATCGGAGCGCTGGTGTTTTTATTGTTGACAATTGAAATCTGCATCTATAGTAATTGATTTCGAAATTCATTTGCAAAATCGAATGCAAACAACGAGGCTAAAGTTATGTTGAACAAGTTTGATTTCTTTAACCGTGAACCTGCTTCCATAAGGAAGGGGCGTCATGGTGCTGGCGGAAGAAGACAGGGGAAGCCTTGCCGCATACATGGCAAAAGCCTTCTGGACATCCCAATTGGTGGAAAAGCCGTAATTCGTGGTCATTCTTCCAATGGTGCGGTGCGGCAGAGGTTGCTTGATTTGGGTTTTGTCCCCGGCAGGGAGATCGAAGTTGTCCGTGTGGCGACATTGGGCTGCCCTCTTGAGTTGCGTGTAGCAGGATACTGCGTGACCTTGCGTCGCACCGAGGCTTACCAGATTGAGGTGGAAGATGAGCGCTGAAGGTAAACAGGCGATGAAAGATAACTTTCTCGTCGCTCTCGCCGGGCAGCAGAACGCCGGTAAATCAACAACATATAATATGCTGACCGGGGCAAATCAGCATGTGGCCAACTATCCCGGTGTAACAGTTGATAAGAAGGTGGGAAGTTATCGCGAAGGAAAGACACGTTATGAAGTGGTCGATCTTCCCGGCACTTACAGCCTGACTTCATTTTCCCTTGAGGAGCGGGTTTCCCGTGAATTCCTGCTGGAAGAAAAGCCGGACGTAGTTGTAAACGTCATGGACGCAACCTGTCTGCGCCGCAGTTTATATTTTACTTTTCAGGTTCTGGAGATGAATTTTCCTGTCACCGTAGCTCTGAATATGATGGACGTTGCGACGAGTCAGGGGCTTTCGATTGACTTGAAGGAACTCACTAATCGTCTAGGTGTTGACGTTGTCGCGACTATCGGACGTAAGGGTAAAGGCAAGCAGGCCCTGAAAGCTGCCATTCGCAAGGCAGTTAATCAGGAAGCATATTCCCGTCCGGTGGTTATCGACTACGGTGATCTGGAAATCCACGCAGAGGCTCTTGAAGAACAGCTGGCAGCAGATACCAGTCTTGGAGTACTCTATCCCTTGCGCTGGCTGGCAATCAAGCTCTTGGAAAATGATTCCGAGGCCCGGAAGATTGTTGAGACCAAGCATTCAAACGGTAAGCCTATTATTGAAGATGCTCTTTCCCGCAGAATGGCTTTTGAAGATGAAACCGGAGTTGATACCGGCGACTACATTGTTGCCTGCCGTGACAGGGTTGCCGGAGAAATTGTAGAGGCCTGCGTTACCAAGGAAAAAGATTCCGGACAGCCTATTTCCGAAAGGATCGACCACTGGGTTCTGAACCGTGCCTTGGCTCCGTTTTTTCTGCTGGCTACTGTCTATCTCATTTATGAACTTTCCATTGTCCAGGGATACGAGCTTACCAAGTATACTTGGCCTTTTTTGGCCACGTTCAGGGATTTTGTCGCATCTATCCTGCCCCCTGCGGGATTGATTGAAGATTCCCTGTTGCGGTCCATGGTCCTTTGGATGGTGGACAGTGCCAATACCCTGCTTAACTATGTCCCCATTTTTCTGATTCTGTTTGCACTGATCGCAATTCTTGAGGATTCCGGCTATATGGCCCGGATAGCCTTTATTCTTGATCGTATTTTCCACAGTTTCGGCCTGCACGGGCAATCGACCCTGCCGTTTATTCTGGGGGGGGTCTTTGCCGGGGGCTGCGCTGTTCCGGGAATTATGTCCACAAAAGGCATTCCTGATGAGCGCTCAAGGCTGGCAACCATCCTGACCGTGCCGTTTATGAATTGCCTTGCCAAAATTCCGCTCTACACGTTGCTGGTGAACATCTATTTTGCGGACCACAAGTCATGGGCAATGTTCTTTATCTCGACAATTACGATCATCATGGCTCTGATCATTGCTAAGATCCTGACCACAACAGTCCTTAAAGGACGTGAAACAGCTCCCTTCATTATGGAAATGCCCAACTACCATGCTCCCACTTTCTTCGGTGTGGCCCAGCGGTCACTTGAAAGGACTTGGGAGTACATTAAAAAGGTTGGTTCCATTGTTGTTGCGGTTTCCCTGTGCGTGTTTTCTTTGCTGCAGTTTCCCGGACTCTCGGCGGAACGTATGGATTACTATGAAGCCGAGATGAGCAAAGCTGTTGCAGTTTATGATTCAAATGTCGCAGAGAATGCTTATGCAGCCCTTGCCACCGGAGATAAAATGCTGCCGTTGCTTAATCTCTATGATGATTACAAGCGTGCCCGCATGAATGCTTCCGGCAAAGAGGGAGCTGCAAGGGTGGACAGTTCATTTAAGGAAGCCAATCCAGATTCCTTTATTCTGGTCAAGCCCGGTGGTGACAAAGCAGCCAAGGTTGTGAACCGTGCCCTGCGCAAGGTCTCAACTGCAAGAAAATCTCTGCGCCGCATGATTAAGGAAGAAAAAATCAAGACTTCCTTCTTCGGTATGATCGGGCGTTCCCTTGAGCCTGTAACTAAATACGCAGGTTTTGACTGGAAAATTAATATCGCCCTGATCAGCTCCTTTGCGGCCCGTGAATCCTCCGTGGCGACCATGGGTGTGTTGTACCAGCAGGGCGCTGATGACAATCAGACCCTTGAGCAGCGCATGGACAATGAAAGTCAGCACAGCGGCATGAATTCCCTGCATGCCCTTGCAGTTATTCTTTTCTTTGCCCTGTATCCTCCCTGCCTTGCGGCTACGATTATGGTCAAGGTGCAGACCGGGTCTTATAAGTGGATGGTTTTTGCCATCTTCTTTCCCACAGCAGTAGGCTTCGGTGTGGCCTCTTCGGTCTTCACTCTGGGTAATGCCATCGGGGCAAGCGGAATAACCATGATGAAGGGATTCTATGTACTGGCTTTATCGGTGGCGCTGCTGATTGCACTGGTGCACAAGATTGCGTCGGATAAGGTTTCTTCTTCCTATGAATATCAACCAAGTAACCAATAAATAACTTATAGGAGACAGCTATGAAAAACATAATTGCTAAACTTGTCGTGGCAGCCGGACTGATCGTTCTTTCCGCTACTGCCGCTCTGGCCCATTCCCCTTTGTGCAGTTGCTTTGATAACGGTGACGGTACCGTTCTCTGCGAAGGAGGATTCTCTGACGGTTCTTCAGCTTCCGGTGTTAAAATATTCATTCGTGATGATTCCGGTGCAGTTATCTTTAAGGGGGCAATGAATGAGAACAGCGAGTTTGAATTCAAGAAACCTGCAGGCCACTATACTGTTACTTTTGATGGCGGCGAAGGCCACTCCATTGAAATCGACGGTTCCGATATTGTTGAATAGGCGGTTCTTCTGCACGCATTATGAGGGTACAATGATGTGTGCTGTTAATTCCAAAATTCAAAAAATTTTCTTTGTCTTTTGATAAAGAGGATCAAAATCACAATCAGGAGAAACAAGATGAAGATGAAGGTAGTTTTTCTCAACCTGTTGCTGGTGGTTGCCATGGCGGTTCCGGCTTCTGCCCACTTTCAGATGATTTATACCCCGGAAATTGCGATAAACAAGGGGGCTGAAACCGATGTGAAGCTTGTCTTTACCCATCCCTATGAAGCCGGTCACACTATGAAAATGGGCATGCCTGAAGAATTCTACATGCTGCATCAGAAAGGTGAAGAGGGTAAAACTAAAAAGTATGACCTTAAAAAGTTGCTTAAACCCATCACATGGACCAGCCTGACCAACTCCGGTGAAGCTTACGAAGCAAAACTTCCCAAGAAGATTGTTCGTTCCATGGGTGATTACACTCTGGTTCTGGTTCCTGCTCCATACTATGAAGGAGAAGAAGATATCTACATCCAGCAGATTACCAAGACCTACATGAACGTTGGCGGCCTGCCCGGTAACTGGGCTGCTTCTGCCGGCCTTAAGACTGAATGGGTTCCCCTTGTTAAGCCTTATGCAATGTGGACCGGTATGACCTTCGAGGCGCAGCTCCTTTCCGACGGCAAGCCCGTTCCCAATGCTGACGTTGAAGTTGAGTACATGAACCATGAGCCTGACATGGAAAACAATTCATTTAAGAAAGAAGCAAAATCTGAGGCTCCTCACGATGCTTTCGTAACCATGGGTGTTAAAACCGATGCTCATGGCTACGTAACCTTCACCGTTCCCAAAGCGGGATGGTGGGGCTTCTGCGCACTGGGTGCCGGTCCAGACAAAGAGTTCAAGGGTAAAGAACTCTCTCAGGATGCTGTAATTTGGATCAAAGCTGTGGATATGTAGTCTGGATTATTGAATTGAGTATGGAAAAGCCCCGGGAAGATATTCTTTCCGGGGCTTATTGTGTTTGTATAATATGAAGCGGCGAAGCCTTAATAAAAGGTTTTAAGCCGTCGGAGGCATTCCTAATCAGTATCCCTGTCGCGTAAGCCGATCAGATACAGAATGGAATCCAGTCCGAAATGAGAGATAGACTGGCGTGCATCCTGCTTGACTTTGGGCTTGGCGTGGAAAGCTATTCCCAGTCCTGCAATGGAGAGCATGGGCAGGTCGTTTGCCCCGTCACCCACTGCAATAGACTGTTGCAGGCTTATCTTTTCCATCTCTGCAATTTTGTGCAGTAGCTCTGCTTTCTTGGCTCCGTCAACGATATCGCCGATAACTCCGCCGGTCAGCTTGCCGTCCTTGATTTCAAGGCGGTTGGCGTAGACGTAATCCACACCCAGCTTTTCCTGCAGTTTTTCTCCGAAATAAGTGAACCCGCCGGAGATGATGGCGGTCTTGTAGCCGAACTTTTTCAGGTTGGAGATGAGTCGCTCTGCGCCTTCGGTGATGGGCAGTTTGCGGGCGATATCTTCCATGACGCTTTCATCTAGGCCCTTGAGGGTTGCCAGACGCTGGCGCAGGCTTTCTTTGAAGTCAATCTCTCCGCGCATGGCCGATTCAGTGATCCGGCTGACAATCTCGCCGGAACCGGCGGCTTTGGCCAATTCATCAATTACTTCGGCCTGAATGAGGGTGGAGTCCATGTCAAAAGCCACAAGGCGTCTGTTTCTGCGGAAAACATTGTCTTCCTGCAGGGCGATGTCTACCTGGTCTTCGGCGGCCATTTCCAGAAAATTGGAGCGCATGCGGTCCAGATCCTCAGGAACTCCGCGGATGGAGAATTCAACACAGGCATGGCGCGGTGCGGGCTCTCCGTTCATGGGAATGCGACCGGACAGACGGTGGATCATATCGATGTTCAATCCGTTGTCGGCTATGATTTCAGAAATTCTGGAGATGTGGGCTCCGGTCAGTTTGTGGCCCACAAGTGTGGCTATGTGTCTGGGTTTGCCTTGGGCGTTGACCCAGTCCATATACTTGTCTGCTTCAATAGGCTTGAACCTGACGTTTACTCCGAGTTCGTACCCTTTGAACATGATGTCTTTAAGTACCGGTGCGGATTCCGCTTCAAGGGGGATGCGGATCAATATGCCAAGCACAAGCTGGCTGTGGATTACACTCTGGCCGATATCCAGAATATCAATGCCGTATCCCGCCAGCACTCCTGTGAGAGCAGAAGTCAGGCCGGGTTTGTCCTCGCCGGAGATTTGAATGAGAATTATTTCGGGCATGGTTGTTTCCCTGAATAGTTTAGATTGCGGACTTTCTCATAAAATGAAGCCACAGTAAACATTCAGACTGTTAATATGGCTTTCGGATTAAGGGGAAGCACAAAAAATCATCTTCTAGCTTGCTCCTTTTTCCTCGGGACCGTATGATACAGAGAAGCCCCTTTCTATATTGAACCCCGGATAGATAGTTATGAGCAACGAAAAGAAAAGTGCAGACGTGTCTTCTTATGAACCTGAAGGTCCGCTAGGAGAAGGATTCCATCTTTCTGCAGGTGCCGGCCCTGAGAAGATGTTGCAGATACAGCGGCGTATCCATGAGAAAATGGATGACTATAAAGATTACAGTTTTTCCGCAACCGAAAAACGGGCTTTGATGATTTTTTTTGATCTTGCGCAGGAGTTTGATTCCCTCGAAGATTTCTTTGCCGTCTGCACTGCAGTTCCAAGGTCGCTGTTCAACATTGACTGCAGGCTTTATCTTGCAATGGGGCCGGATGATTTTGTACCTGTCGGGCGAACTGAGAGCCGTGCTCCTGTATGCAGTTCCGTTCCCCTTGAAAAGGTTTTCCACGCCGGCCATCTTTTTATACCCATCCGTGGCAATCTTGAACTTGTCGATCAGCTTCCTTTTAAGCCAGCCGGAGATGTCATCGGTTGTTTTGAATTTTATAAGATGGCGGACCTTTCAGAACACCAGTCATTGTTTTTTGAAAAGTACGTTAATCGGGTCGGCTTCCAGTTGCATAGCAAGATCCTGCGCCGCAAGGGTCAAGAACATCTTGAATTCGTGCGTAATCTGGTCAAGGATGTGGGCCATAATGTCATCGTCCCTAACATGTATTTCAAGTTATTTTATAATAGGTTGCGGGATCGTATTGAGAATATCCGAAAGCTGGAATCAGATATTGAAGGGAAGAGTAAATCTGAAATACGCACAGATCTCGAAGGTATGTATAATGGATTGGTCAGTCAGTTCAATGAAATCCACAGCCACTACGAGCAGACCAGCCTTTTTTTAGAAACCCTGTTGCGCAGGCAGCACTTTGAAGAAGGGCGTTATATTGTTGAAAAGCGGCCTTGCAACCTTCTCAAGCAGATAATTGAACCGCAGCTTGAACGTTATCGTTCCCGGTTCGAGGATCGTGGTATTCGTTTGGATATCAGTATGGGCGGTGTGCCGGATCGGGAAGTGCGTATTGTTGCCGATGTCGGGCTTATATCGCAAGTGTATGCCAATCTTTTTTCTAATGCTGTCAAATATACCCGCGATGAGACTATGTGTGACGGGCGTAGGGATAAATTCGCTGCATACGGCTGGGATATGGTCAAAGATTACTTTCGCAACGGTTGGGACGGATTGAAACTGAATGTTTACACTACCGGGCCGCATATTCAGGAACATGACCGTGAAATGCTGTTTCAGCCCGGTTTCCGAAGCGATAATGTGGGTAATGAATACGGCTCGGGCCATGGATTGTTCTTCGTTCGTCAGGTGGTGGAGTTGCACGGTGGAGAGGTTGGCTATGAGCCTCAGGATGGTGGAAACAATTTTTATTTTGTCCTTCCGTTTAGAGAAAACTGACATCTGGAGAGTTAATCTTTAATAGATTGTTCTGTTTTATGCCGGTTTTACTATTGAAGAATAGGTTGTTTGTATTTTGTATGATGCGTTTTTACTATGTTTCTAACATATAAATCAATATGAAGTGTAATTGTACGCATTTATTGTGCAACTATTATTAATTTATCTTAAGTGTTTTACATTCTTGTTAGTCTGTATTGAGGTGTGCAATTTTAATGTTTTGCCAGTTTACAATTTTCATGATAGCCACTTAATATATTGTTCGTAAGAGATAGATTGTGTGCTTGAAAACAATCCCCTTTAATAGGGCTATTTGATTTGAAGATGATTAATAGTATTTTTGACTTTGCTTTCACAGGAGGTAAGCGTGTCAAAGTGGTTTGATGAAAGCTTGGAAAGAATCAAGAAGGCTACCGGAACACGAACTCAGGTTCAGCTTGCCGAAATTTTGAATATTCGACAGTCCAGCATCTCCGATGCCAAAAGAAGAAGCTCTATTCCTGCTGAATGGTTCATCAAGCTGTACAGGACCCACGGACTGAACCCTGAATGGCTTTCTGACGGAATCGAACCTGTCTACCTTAAGCCAGGTAAGGGTAAAATTGCCGCAGACCAGATTCTGAGTGAAACAACAGCCCAGTATGGGCAGGTGCAGTCCAGAGGAAGGATTGTTCCCGTTTCATCCATGGCCGGTGAAGATGTAGGGGCTGAAGTCTGGAGACCGCAACAGGTTTCAGAATTAAGCATTCCTGAAACTTACTACCGCTCCTCTCTGGTTGTCCTCAAGGCAGAAGGTTCCTCCATGGAACCATCGGTGCGCAGGGATGCATTTGTTGGAGTTGACGATTCCCAGAAACGACTCATGGCCGGTGATATTTACGCTATCCATGTACCTCATCAGGGAGTGGTTATCCGCAGGGTTTTTTTTGATCCTGAAAATTCCCGCTTTATTCTTCGCCCTGATGATTCTCAGCATCCTGAACAGTACATCCCGGTTGAAAACCACGAAAAACATGTGGTCGGACGGGTCGTCTGGGTCATGCAGGAATTATAAGTTTTTGTTTTTTTAGATTGTTATGGAGGTTCGGCAGATGCCGGACCTCTTTTTTTATGCACAATGATACATTTTTCACTAGACTTGATTTAGTGTTATCCTGTCCGTATCAAGGTTCTGCACCAAAATCCTTCCTTAGTCAGTCGACTTTTTAATATGTGAGGAAAAGAATGAAAAAAATAACAGCTCCCGATATTACCGCCCTCAAGGGACAGCGTAAGATCTCCATGGTAACTGCCTATGATTATCCTTCCGGGCAGATTGTAGATGCAGCAGAAGTAGATATGATTCTTGTCGGTGATTCATTGGGTATGGTTGTGCTCGGATATGAAGACACCCTCTCTGTAACCATGGAAGATATGTTGCACCATGCTGCGGCTGTTTCCCGGGGATCAAAAAGAGCTCTTATTGTCGGTGACCTGCCGTTTATGGCTTATCAGCCGTCAGTGCAGATGGCGGTGGAGAATGCCGGAAAATTTTTGAGCCGGACTGGAGCACGTGCAGTTAAGCTGGAAGGGGGCTTTCCTTTTCTGGAGCATGTGCGTGCGATAATTGATTCCGGTATCCCGGTGCAGGGACATATCGGGCTGACCCCGCAACATGTTGCCCGTTTCGGCGGATTCAAGGCGCAGGGTAAGAACGCCCGTTCTGCAGCAGCCCTTGTTGATGAAGCTCTGGCACTTGAGGCCGCAGGCTGTTTTTCCATCGTTCTTGAGGCTGTTCCGCACGAGGTTGCTCAGGAGATAACCGCAAGGCTTTCCATTCCTACCATCGGTATCGGTGCCGGACCGGATACCGACGGACAGGTGCTGGTCTATCATGACATCCTTGGTTTGTTTGATCGTTTTGTGCCGATGTTTGTTAAGAAATTCGCTCAGCTGCGCGGGGAAAGCATTGACGCGGTTAAACGTTACATTGCGGAAGTTTCAGATGGATCTTTTCCCGCAGAAGGCAATTACAGCCTCATGGATCCTGAAGAACTTAAGAGGTTTAAAAGTCTGTTGCAGGATAAAGTCTAAGCTTCGGTTTGGGGTGTTTTTTTCACTGGCTCTTGAAGCTGTTCAAGTATACTTTGATTGTATAACTAACCAATTATGGAGGAAGCGATGGCTGTATCTATTTTCGACCTCGGTCTTTCCGTTGAAGCGAACTCTCTTTTTCTGCTGATCGAAGGCATGCTGGGCAACAAGATTGATCCTGATAAGAACTGTAAAGCTGTTCCCGGTAGTGTAACTATTGAAGGATGTCTTGCTAAATGGAATGGCGAGGAAAATGATTTTCTGGTTGCGATGAAGGAACTGGTTGATGCCGGAATCCTCACCGAAAATGATTCTGAACTCATGGTCAGTGCGCCTGAAAATTGGAAGAAAAAGTAGGTCTAATTGTCACTTGAGCTTCTCTGGAACGGGTTAGGCTGGCCCCTGATCAGGTTATTGTTATTTATCAGCCTCGGCCTTTTGGTCGGTAATATTGTTGAGGGACTGCGTTGGACCCGGACCATGGGGCGATTGGCGAATCCGCTCATCCGGGCCGGAAGACTTAAAGATATCAGCGGGGCCAGTTTTGCCCTGGCTTTTTTTTCCGGCGTAGCAGCGAACTCCATGCTCTCCGAGGCATATGAAAAAGGTGAGATCAATGATCGCGAATTGGTCATTTCAAACCTTTTCAACAGCCTGCCTACCTATTTTCTGCACATGCCGACGGTCTTTTTTATTGCGGCTCCGTTTATCGGCCATGTTGCATTTACTTATGTGGGTTTGACCCTTCTTGCGGCCTTTGTGCGTACCGGAGCCATTGTGCTCTGGGGACGATATTCGTTGCCGGAAGACGGCGGATGCGGAGATGTGTCCGAGCGGCTCAAGGGTCAGGAGGCAAAGTCTTTCCGCGAGGTTTTGGAAAAGGCTCTCAAGCGGCTTAAACGCAGATTGCCCAAGGTGGTTTACCTAACGATTCCCATCTACACGGCCTTCTTTTTCCTGCGCCATTACGGGGTGTTCACTGCTTTTCAAAATTATCTTGGTGAGCATCTTTCCTTTCTTTCGTGGCTTGATCCGCAGGTTTTCGGGATTATTGCCTTCAGCCTTGCTGCCGAGTTCACTGCCGGACTTGCCGCCGCAGGCTCCTTGCTCGGAAGCGGAGCTATTGATCCCCGGGGAATAGTGCTGGCCCTTATTGTCGGTAATCTGCTTTCAACCCCGGTGCGGGCCCTGCGTCACCAATTGCCGTACTATGCGGGAATCTTCCGCGGGAAAATGGCATTAAAGCTCATTGTCTATAATCAGGGGTTGCGTGCAGCAAGCCTTGTGCTGGTTGGTAGTATTTATTTTGTGCTGACTATGTAAAAGTAATTTTACAGATAAAAAAAGGTGAGTCTGCTTATGCAAACTCACCTTTCTTTTTTGGTTGAATAAAATTTACTGTTTGAAAGTACAACGGGAATTTGCGCAGGAGATGGTACCGAGAGTTTCTCCGGCGGTGTTTTTGAGTACGCATTTCTTATAGGCGTAACCGCTGGCGGCATAATAATCGGTGAGAAGCTTGAAAAGCTTGCGGTTGGCTGATGCCGACTTTCCGTCCAGAGCTTTACTGTTAATTGTTGCGTAGAGGGTTTCTCCCCGATTGCTGCTCTTGCTGAACAGTTTTTCTCCGGACATGATCCGCAGGTTCATGAACCTTTCCAACCCTTGTTGCTTGGATTCATATGCAGCCAGTTTTTTTGTGTACAGGGTAGAGTGGGGGGCCAGTTCCTTCAACGCTTTGTAGCCGTTGATGTTATGTTCAATTTTAAAGCCGGGCAGAGACTGAACATGGCGCATGAGCAGCTCTTCTTCATTTGTTTTCAGGATATCCTGATATTCGGAAGGGCAGCTTGCCTGCCTGATGCTAAGGTCTTCGCTGTAGACGATAACGCACATTTTTTTCTCCGGTTTCGGAGTTTGCTGTGCGATTGTGTCCATGAAAATTTCGGCTGTCTTGAGAGGGGTGTCACCGGCGACCACGAAAAGGTAAAAATCTCGTTTGATCTTGAGGTCGATGATGCTTTTGTCCTTAGGGAATTCCTTAAGGCAACGGGCAATATATTCAGACCGTGTTTTTACCAGCTCAACTCTTTTAGAGTAATGCTGTTTTCGGGTTTTATAGTAATTGTTCTGCGGAGCAAGTTCGGAAAGTTTTTCATAACCCTTCAGGTTTTCATCCACCTGAACAGGGCTGAGTTTGTATACGTAGTCGTAAAGCAGCTTGGTCAGCTCGCTTTTTGACATGGAAGCAGAGGAGGTGTTTTTTATCAGATCAAGGTTGCTGTCCATTATGGCAACTGAAACACCGGAAAAATCACATCCGCCGGCATTGTTTTTGCGAATCTTGTTGATCTTGGAAACAACGCTGACAGCCTCTTTTTTGTTGCCTTCCTTGAGGATGGCGAGAAAACCGCTCTCATTTTGGACTACGGCATCCACGCCGGAAATATTTTCGAGTTCGGCTTTGAAGATAGCAGCACAGTCTTGCTGCGCAAAAGCCGGAAGCGCAGTGATTATCAAAATGAAGAAGGTGAAAAAAATAGATCTGACTTTCATGGTGACATCCTTTCCGGTAGCAAATTTTATATTCGCGTGAAAAATTAAATAACCCCGAACTCTTGAAACTTCAAGTAAATCTCACGGCTTACCCAAGCGTCTGTTGCGGCATAGGTGATCTGTTGCGGGGTCAATTCCTTGCGGCCCCAGTTGGAGCATTGTACGCCTTTGGATATACGGAAACCGAGCAGGTTGGCAGCCAGATTGCGCAGGCCGTTGGTCTGCATTTCCAGTGATCTGGCAAGATCGCCGAGGTCCACGAATCCTTTGCCTTCAAAAGGGGAGACATCACGCAATTCTTTTACATCATTGATTACCGCGACTCCGGTTTTGATGATATCGGCGGAGGAGAGCAGTTCCTTAATATGGTCGGAAAGGGAAATATGATTCAGGTGCAGCAGGTAGACGCAGTCTTCTGTTGCCAATTGGATCAAGGATGGAGGGTAGGAGACTCCTTTACGGAAAACCGGACGGGTCTCGGTATCAAAGCCGAGCAGTTCACATTGGCTCAACTCTTCGATTGCCGCCGGAACATCTTCTTCGCAGTCAATCAGTTTTATGGCCCCTTCATACTGGCGCAGGGGCATTTCGTTGATTTCGTCTTTGGTAAATTTTCTTTTATATTGTTCAGGTACTTGCATATAAAAATTGCCCGGTAGTAATTACATTTCCTCATCTGGAAACAAAGAATTCCTACCGGCCCGTGATGCTTCAGGAATAATCGTTCCTGAAAAACCACGGGCGAGCAGGATAAAAAGTATCTCTTCTGAATATTAGCCAAACAAGGCTTCGTCAACCCCCAGACCTTTTATAAAGTACCATCTGCGGCGTTGATCAGAAATATATCTTTCAGGGGAATCGAAGGTGATCAGCACCTTTGATTCCCCTGAAAGAGACCTACGAACTTCTTACTGATGCTCGCGGGTCTTGCTAAAATTGATTTTAGGCCATTCCTCTTCAGCCTGCTGCAAACGCCACTGGCTGGGAGCGAGGAAGGTCAGGTTGTCGTCACCGTCAAGGGCTACGAAACGAGGATAGCGTTTTTTGACCCCGTCGATTTCTTTGGGTTCGCTGCTGCTGATCCAGCGGGCGGTATGGTATTCAACCGGTTCGTAGAGAGCGGCAACACCGTATTCGTCTTTAAGACGGGACATGATGACGTCAAACTGGAGCAGGCCCACTGCACCGAGAATCTTGTCGTTGTTGCCCAGCGGCTTGAAAAGCTGCACAGCACCTTCTTCGGCCAGCTGGTGCAGGCCTTTGTCGAGCTGCTTGCTCTTGAGCGGGTCCTTGAGGATAACGCGGCGGAAATGTTCAGGTGCGAAGTTGGGGATTCCGGTAAACTTCAACTCTTCCTTGCTCTCGGTGAAAGTGTCCCCGATCTTGATGGTTCCGTGGTTGTGAACACCGATGATGTCTCCGGGATACGCTTCTTCCACGCCGGTCCTGTCCTGTGCCATGAAGATGGTGGCGTTGGCGATCTGTACGTCTTTACCGATGCGGTGGTGACGGACCTTCATGCCGCGCGTGAATTTACCGGAACAGATGCGCATGAATGCGATGCGGTCACGGTGCGCGGGGTCCATGTTGGCCTGAATTTTAAAGGCAACAGCTGAGAAGTCGGATTCAAAGGGCGATACATCGCGGGTTGTGGTGGCACGCGGTTTGGGGTGCGGGGCAAGTTCCACAAAGGAATCCAGCATTTCCTGAACCCCGAAGTTGTTGATGGCGCTGCCGAAAAATACCGGGGTCTGTTTACCCGCGAGATAGCGTTCCTTGTCAAAGGGATAGCCTGCACCGTCGAGCAGTTCCAGTTCTTCGCGCAACTGTTCGGCCTGTTCTCCGAGCAGTTCATCAAGGCGTGGGTCGGACAGGTCTTTGATAACCACGCCCTTCTGGATTCCGCCGCCGTGAACAGCGGAGAAAAGATGTAGCTCTCCCTTGTGGATGTTGTAGGTTCCCTTGAAGTCGGAACCCATGCCGATGGGCCAGCTTAATGGTGCGCATTCTATTTTCAGGGTGTCTTCAATGTCCTGCAGGAGTTCGAAGGGGTCGATACCTTCGCGGTCCATCTTGTTGATGAAAGTGATGATGGGGGTGTCGCGCATGCGGCAGACTTCCATCAGCTTCTTGGTCTGAACCTCTACCCCCTTGGCGCAGTCAATGACCATAAGTGCGGAGTCGACTGCTGTGAGCACGCGGTAGGTATCTTCGGAAAAGTCCTGGTGACCGGGAGTATCCAGCAGGTTGACTTCATAGTCATGGTAATTGAACTTCATAACTGAGGTGGTTACGGAGATACCGCGTTCCTGTTCCATGGCCATCCAGTCGGAGGTTGCATGGCGTGCGGCTTTACGGGATTTGACTGTTCCGGCCATCTGGATCGCTCCACCGTAGAGAAGCAGCTTTTCGGTCAGGGTGGTTTTACCCGCATCAGGGTGGCTGATGATGCCGAAGGTCCGGCGGCGTTCAACTTCTTTCTTGATATTGGGATCTATATTCTGGGACATGATAGTTCCTGTGTATTGATTATATTTTGATCGTGGCGGGGAACTCTGTTAAAGGCGTTTTGCCATTAGTTATAGATACGTTCACCGCAAGTGCTGGATTGTCCGTATCAGGATTACCGCAAAGGTCAAGTCTTAGATTGCACCAATTCAGTGGTAATAGATTGTAAAAAACGTTAGAATTGACTTTCATCAGCAGCATAAAATCAAGGCAGGTACAGATAATGATCAAAAGATCCAGTTTGCGTTTGTTGCAGCGTCCAGCAATGGAAGAGACTGTTTTGCCGGAAGAAATTTATCGCCGGACTTCTCTGAATGAGGATATTGCCGAGGCTTCTAATCCTGCTGTTGAACTGGATGGCCCACTGCTGATGAATATCATGGTAAAATTTTTTCATGCCTATGTTTATCCCGGATCCCATGAGCAGGTGCTGGAACTTGGCGATGTGTCATTGCTTTTTGACCGATTCGTACATCGCAGACTGGGCAGCGATGTTCTGGAGAACTGCCTTGAATTACGTAAACAGCTTTTGTCCTATGGGTTTGCCCTGTGCATGCTGGCCGATCTTCCCAAAAGTGTGCACATCTTCAAAGCCATAGCAGAAGCCGAAACGCAACTGGATGGCGAGCCGTTTACTGGGCTGGATATAGGTTCCGGCACAGGCATTCTTATGCTGGCAATGGATGTGCAGGCCAAACGCAACGGTTTTGAAAACACTTCGCTGGTAGGCATAGAACGCAATCAGATTGTTGCGGAGCGGACCAATGAAGTGCTTGGAAATATGGGGCTGGGTAATGTCATTGTGGCCGATGCGAAAAAAAAGGACAGCTACGGTTTTTTGGAAGGTAGAAAGCTTCACTATATCTGCAATGAAACACTTCCCGGTGCCGGCCGCAGCTTGTGGAAGGAAGATTTTATTTTTATCAGCAAAACTCTTTTTGACGGCTTGGAAGAACACACTGCAGATGCAGGTTGTTTCCCCGAAGCTGTCTTGGTAGGCAGGTCTCCCGAAGAAATGCTGACCGTATTGGACAGCTCAACAGGCTTTCAGCTCAGGGATGAAAAGTATCCCCTCAGGCTTATGAAGCCTTACGGGATCAGTCTGTCCGGGGACATGACCGGACTTGAAGATGTGGGTCAGGCTTATGAAGATCTTGTCCCATCTAGTTGGAAGACTGTTTTGACCCGCCGCTGGTAGGCGTCCTTAATCTTCTGAACTTAGGTATTCTTCCAGAACACGGAGCAGCTTTTTCTTTTTAACCGGTTTGGCCATGTGCGCTGTGCAACCGCATTGCAGTGCCCGTTGTTCATCTTCCTGAAAGGCGTTGGCGGTCAAGGCCATAATCGGGGTCGGCGTGAGTTCGTTTTCCTTTTCATACTGCCTGATGGCTTTCGTTGCTTCGTATCCGTCCATGACCGGCATTTGGATGTCCATCAGAACGATGCCGAATTTGCCCTGCTTAAATTGCTCCAGACCTTCCTGACCATTTTCAGCATAAGTGATTTTATATGGTGTCTCCTTGAGAAAGAGGTCGATAACCATGCGGTTGTCCTCTGAGTCTTCGACCAGCAGGATAGAGAATTCTGTGCCTGTCCTTTCCTGCAGAGATTCCGGCCTCTCTATCATTTCGACTTGGTTGGCGTCTAGATCATGGCCGTATTCTTCATTGTCTTCAGGAGCTATGATGCAGTTCTGGGCGTATCGTAAGTCTTCAACTATCGCTTGTGGATGAACTGGGCGGTGGACATAACTGGCACAGAGCTGTTTGGCTCTCGCGGTTGCCCTTGGCTGGGGTTTTGCCTCCATGATCATCATCAGTTTCCAGCCTTGGCAGGGGCCATGCTTAAGCTTCTTCAACATTTCAAACCGGTCGTCCTGTCCTTCAGGATTGCCGACCAGCAGAATTCTGTTTTCGTATGTGGAATATGAGATTTCCGTTGCAAATGATGATGATTCTCCGAGGCTTTCCGCAGAAAATACTTTTGCCCCCAGGTCTCTCAGGCTGAGACTGAGGTAATCGCGGCATATGCTTTCCCGGTCCACAAGGAGGATCGCGCAGTTTTCAAGCGGAGGAGAATATTCCGGCTGCATAGGAAATTCAGCGCTGATGGTAAAGGCAAAAGCCGCCCCCTCACCTTCTGTACTGGAAACGAAAATGCCCCCCTGCATGCTGTCCACCATACGGCTGCAAATGGAAAGTCCCAGCCCGGTCCCACCATAGTTGCGTGTTGTAGATGAGTCCGCCTGCGAAAAGGTATCGAAAATCGAATTCATTTTTTCCACGGGAATACCAACCCCCGTATCCTTCACAATAAAACGCAGATATCCGCCTTGAGTTAAGCCTGCTTCAAAAGTGATGGTTCCTTTTTCCGTAAATTTAAGAGAGTTACCAACCAGATTTACAATTATCTGGCGCAGGCGGGTCGGGTCTCCGGTGATTATTCGCGGCACTTCCGGGTCGATGTACCAGCAGAAATCCACACCTTTTATCTGGGCCCGGAGGGCAAATATGGAACCTATTTCCTCAAATAGTTCTTCAAGGTTGAAATCGATCTCTTCAAGGTCGATCTGCCCTGCTTCAATCTTTGAGAGGTCGAGAATGTCGTTAATCAACAGGAGCAGGTTTTCTCCTGCATTCCTGAAAATTTTTACATAGTTGCGCTGTATTTTGCTCAGCCTTGATTCCCAGAGGAGGTCAGCCATTCCCAGAATTGCGTTCATGGGAGTCCTGATCTCATGCGACATGCTGGCGAGAAAGTCGCTCTTAGCTTTGTTGGCTGCATTTGCGGCGACTTTTTCCCTTTCGAATTCTTGTGCCTTCCTTTTTTCAGTGACGTCTTCAAGGACACCTTCAAGGCAGTTGTCTTTATTGCCGTTTCTTTCCATTGAGACGGTCATGTTCACCCAGATAGGGGTTCCGTCTTGTTTGCGCATATTAACTACACGGTCTCGGACAATGCCGCCTTCAAGAAGCTCATTGAGTATCTGTTGATGCATTTTGGAGTCTATATACAGTGTCCTGACTTGGGTTTTGCGGAATTCGTTCCAATCGCGGTAGCCGAACATTTCGGCAAGAGCCCTGTTGGCCTTGAGCAGGAGCCCGTCGACATTCGCATCTGCCCTGAAAACACCTACATTGATGCTTTCAAGAAGGGTACGGTGCTGGGTTTCCGAGTCGCGAAGGTCGGAATAAAGCCGGGCATTCTGGATGGAGATTGCCGCCTGTGAACAGAGCAGGTTCAGCACTTCCAGCCGATCATCGGTAAATACTCCCGGACTTAGGTTGTTTTCGAGATAAAGAACACCGCGCATAAGCTGCTGGTTGATGACCGGCATGGCCAGAATTGATTTCGGCTTTGTTCTGATAATGTAGCTGTCAATGGAGAACGGCCCCTGTGCTCCGGCATCGCGCAGGACAATATTGTCTTTGGAGCGCAACACATAGTTTACAATACTTTTGCAATATAATTCCTGATCCGGGTCAGGGTTGGACTTGGTAGTTATCCCGTGCTCTGAAACAAATGCATGGGCTGTAAGTTCCAGTCTGTTCTTGTTGTTTAGGAGCAGGGTTGCTTTCTGCGCACCGGCGTTTTCAATTACAATGCGCATTAATTTGTCCAGCAGACGGTTAAGGACTATTTCGCCTGAAATAGCTTGAGAAGCCTTGACTACAGCAGAAATATCCAAGGAATGCGATCCCTTGTCTCCTTTATCTTCCCCGTATGAAAAACCTGCCTCGGTGGTTTTGTGCAGTTGCGGATACTCGTTGAGCAACCGTTGAACTTTTGCTGATGCCCCCCATTCTTCGTAGTAGTGGCAGGCCTCGGCAAGTATCGCTATGGCGGACCGGTTTCCACCGATGCTTAGGTGGAACCTGCCGGTCAGCTCGCAGGCGAGTGCAGCAAAATTATTATATCCGGCATTGGCGCTGAAGCTTATGGCCTCTTCGTATAAGCCTAATGCCTTGCTTTTTTTGCCCTTGATTCTGGCTAACTCGGCACTTCCGATCAGGAATAGGTGACGGAAATTTTCCGGACAGTTTTTGTCCCATTTTCTCAGTCTTGATAAAGAATGATTGATGCGTTGCAGGTATGTCCTGCGTGTTTTTAAAGATTTGTCTTTGAAAATGGCAGCCATATTGATGATGGCCAGCAGGTGGAAGATAGCAACCGGATACATACCGAAAAGAGCTTCTTCCACATTTTCGTAAAGGTTGTTGACATATTCAATCGCTTTTGTGTGGTAACCGAAAAAGGAGAGAGTTATCAGTTTGGATGTTGCTGTCCAGTTTTCCACCACTTCGGAACCGCTGCTCTTGGCTATACTTAGGAGGCTTCCTTCACGAAAATTATCATCATCAAGATATCCGGGAGTATAGGTTTTTCCTTCCATGCTTTTACACATTTGCAGAGGAAGGTTTATCGCTCCTGAACTTAATGAATTCTTGTTCTTTTGAATGAAGTTCAGGTAGCGTTCTGCAAGACTGTATACTTCCGCAATGGAATGTCCTTGCATAAATTTAAGTTGAACTGCGAAATACCCGGCATAGCGGGCATAGGTGTTATCTCCGTTCATGAGCCCGCTGTGGAAGGACTTGTCCAGAGTATTCATGTTCTCCTGCAAAGGGACATGCCAGTGATCATGTGTGCCGCCGCGGAGGGTGTTGATTTTTGTTTCCAGCTCTGTGTTGCGGAATTTTTTGTTCAATTCTACGGCAAGCCGGGTGAATTCTTTTGATTTTTTGAATGAAAAATTCTTTGAAGCCAGAAACATGGCGTAAAACATGTATCCGAATGAAGAATATGGTCCGTTGCCGTGTTTAACGGAGAATCGGATCATACGCAGGACAATGAAAAAAACGAGCTTTTTGTTGAACATGTAAGCCGGGGCAATTGTATACATCAGCAGCCGCATTACTTCGAGATTTTCAGGGGAATCCATCTCCGGAAGGTTATATAATTGCAGGGTCTTCTTGTTGCCCAGTACAGCCTTTGTTTTCAGCAGCTCTGCTGCGAGGGCAAGTTTGCCCGGAAGTTGCGGAATATTGACATCATAATGACGCAATGTATCCAGTCCGATCTTCACTGAATCATGATATCTTCCCTGATCTGAAAAAAGCTGCATTCTGGACAGTTGTGCTCTTGTGGTATCCTTGCGGTTTTGTGAGTGCCCGATCATGGTTTTGAAAACACTTTCCGCTTGTTTCCCAGAGTCATTGAGGAATTCGCATTCATACCAGTCAAGGTGCAGGTCAAAGCATGCCCTGTAGCTTGTTTCCCAGCCGTCGCTTCCCATAAGGAGAGCTGCCGTTGAAAGGTAGCGGGCGGCAGTTTCAAATGCGGAACTCCGCTTGGCTTTACGTCCGGCTTTTGTGAAGACAACTGAGATTTCTTTTCTTTCCTGAGGATCTGTTATCGCACTGATGCAAAGGCTGTATTGGGCGGCAATTTCAAAATTGGATTCATCTATTTCTTCTGCGGAGTAGATGTCGAGCATTGCCCTGCCTATATTGAGGTGCAGGCTTGTCTTTTCTGCCGCATCCAGCATGGAATAAGCTGCCTGTTGGACCCGGTCATGCATGAAAGAAAGATAGTAGGGTCCGGATTGTGAATTGAAATCAGCCAAGGAAGTAAAACCGTCATCGGAGATGATCAGCCCTTCGTGCAAGGCCATGTTTAAGTAGTCCAGAGTGATTTGCTCCGGTAAATCCACGAGTTCCGTGAGAATACGCAGGTCGAATTTGCAACCGATCCCGGAGGCGGCCTTAAGAATGTCCTGCCCCTCTGGGGGCTGGGTCATTATTTTTTCCGCCATTAGTTCCACAAGGTTTCCATCCATGGAAATATTCCGGATGGCCTTGAGGTCCCATTCCCATCGGGTTCTATCGGTATCAAAAGTTATAAGGTCAGCGCGGTATATGTTGAGCAGGTACTCGCGGACGAAAAGGGGATTCCCGCCGGTTCTGCTGTATACCATGCGGGCGAGGTCTTCTGTTCGTTTGCGGTCAGTCCTTAAGGTCCTGCTGATGAAGCCGTGAACATGGTTCAGCTTCAATCTGTTCAGTTTCAAGCTGAGTACGTTTGGGTTGAGTTCTTCGATTTCTTCAATGCGGGATTTGATCCCGTCATTCATGGGCAGGTTCGTCCGGTATGCGCATATGAGCATGAGATGTGAAGTCTCTTGATCTTCAAGCAGACGTTTTAAAAGCTGCAGAGTGGATATGTCCGCCCATTGCAGATCGTCAAGAAAGAGGACCAGAGGCTTGTCTATGCTCGGAAATACTTTGATAAAATTTTTGAATGCAAGGTTGAATCTGTCCCTCGATTCAGTGGGGCTCAGCTCAGCTGGAGCAGGCTGCTTCCCGATCAGGAGCTCTAGTTCGGGAAGGACTTCGCTGATCAGGCTGGCGTTTTGCTCAAGGACGCTTGTTATCCTGTGCTTCCAAGCGTTGATTATCGGGGTAGGACTGGAAAGTCTTTTGCGCAGCAGTTCCTTAAAAGCCTGAATCAGGGCGCTGTATGGCCTGTTGCGCCGGAACTGGTCAAATTTACCGGAGACGAATTCACCGTTTTCTTTATAAACCTGCTTGCTGAAAGAATTAATCAGCGAGCTTTTGCCGGTTCCGGCCTCACCTCTGATAAAAATTGTTTCGCAGCTGCCGAGCATTACCTTGCTGAAGGCGGCTTTTAATTCAGTAAGTTCTTCTTTTCTGCCGAACAGCTTGTTCGAGAGAGTGAATGTCTCAGACAGATCCTGATTGCCAGGAGTGAATTGTTCAAATCTTTTCCCGCTTCCGATGAGATTCATGCATGCTTTCAGGTCCTGCTTAATGCCATGTGCAGACTGATAGCGGTCGCCGGGGTTTTTAGAGAGCAGTTTCATGATTACTGCCGACAGCGGGGAGGGAATTTCCGGGTTTATACTTTGTGGAGCAGGCGGCTCCTTAGCCAGATGGCAATGAATCAGTTCGAGATCATCTTTACTCTCGAAAGGCTTCTGGCCGGTGAAAAGTTCAAACAGGGTAATGCCAAGTGAATAGAAGTCTGACCTTTTGTCCAGTTCTGTGCTGACCCTGCCGCTTTGTTCCGGAGAAATGTAGGCAATGTTATCCGGGGATATGATTTCTGCTGCTGTTTGCGGAAATGAATCCGAAATACGGGTGCTGTTCTGCAGGTTGGTCAGCAATGCTTCACGGTAGTCCGGTGCTATGGCAATGCTGTCCGGCCTGATGTTGCGGTGCAGGAAACCTTTAGTATGTACGAGGCTTATAGAGCTGGCGATGCGTAGCGCAATCTGCAGTTTCTGGGCAAGGTCCGCAGTGGGGTGAGTGATCAGGGAGCTGAGTAAATTGTATCCCTTGTCTTCCAGAATAAGGGCCAGTGAATTGTCGGTCCGGTGCAGGGTAACTGCCGGGACGATGCCTGTGTTGCCGATTTCCTGAGCTGTGGCGTATTCGTTTTTCAGTCCAGTCAGAAGCCGGGGGGAGGGCAGGTCGGAATTAGGGTACTTGATAAGAACCGGAAGGTCGTCATATCCCCTGACAGCCCTGCAGAGAATCATGTCATTTCCTTCATACAAGGAGGTAACATTTTCATATCCGGCAAGATTGATCATCGTCAAAATTCTCCCATGACGTCAGTTGGATATCCCGGCAAGCACTGAGAATATAAGTATATTAGATTATAGCTGTTTTCCTTTTGATTTCCTGTCGGCAGCACCGTGATAAGGGGCTGGTTATATTGATAACATTATTGCCGGAATATGTCATGGTTGGATTTTAAAAAGTGTGCAGGTCCGTTTTTTTAGCAAATGTGGGCGCTGAGCATGAGCAGGCCGAAGCATGCAATGACTAGCGCGCCGAGCAGGGAGAGAATTGAATAGGCAATGCGCATCTTGCGCGCGAGAGGATTGCTGTCCATTGCGTTACGGGCTTTTGCTGCAACAAGGGCAAAGACAGAGGTGGTGACGGCCATACCTGTGGCCAGAAAGACCATGGCTGCAAGACCTGTTGCCAGTATGCCGGTGGATAGGGTGTAGACCAGAATAATGGCCGCTCCTGGACAAGGCACAATGCCGGTCACAAATGCAACGGTTGCAATTTCCTTAAGTGATCCTCGGCTTTTTATTTCGCATTCTTCGCGATCGTTCTTCTTGAAGGAACGCAAGGCTTCAATGATCAGCCAGAAACCTATCAGGGCAACCAGCCCGTAGCTGGCAGTCTGCAATTGGCGGTTGAAGTTTTCAAAACCGGACATGCCCTTATCAAGAAAAAGGTAGGCTAGGCAGACGGCTGCTGTTGCTGACCCCACATGCACGAGGGTTATTATCCAGGACATGAAAGATGCTGCGAACATGGATCCGCCACGTGAAATGAAATAGGCGCAGACTACGGATTTACCATGTCCCGGCCCTACCGCATGGACTATTCCATACAGGAAGGCAAAGACGAGAAACATCCAGAGCGATTTGCCGAAGGGGTCTTTTTTGATATCCCGGGCAAAACCGGTCAATTGGGCTCTGATTTCTTTTTGGAGCATGGTTATTTTGAACATTACCTTGCTGTAAATCCCCCCGCTCCAGTCCTTCTGGACAGTCTGTGTTGCGGGAGCAGGGGCTGCTTTGCCGAACGGCGACGGGGAGGGAGTTGCCGTACCGAATGGGGATGATGCCGGCTGACGTGTATTTTCTAGCTGTCTGGCATCCTGCTTTTTGGGGGCAAGAAAAGGATTGGTTGCTTGAGCTTTTGATTCTGTTGCTGAGAATGCGAAGGCGAGAGTAAAAGTCAATATCAGGGCAAGCAGGGTGTTTACGTTCTTCATAATTTCACTATTTGGGCTGCATGGTCAGTACGGCTGCTTCCGGCACAATCTGGTCGTAGAAATATGCCATTTCGGAAACCGGTTTCAGATCGAGGCCGGTATCGAACTTTCCGTCTGAGCCGAGTACCTTGTTCTTGGGGTCCATCTGGACCGCGGTGTAAAAGCTTTCGTCATAGATGGCGACCATAACAACATGCTTGGTGCCGTCAGTTATATTGAGGGGTATAAAGAATTCGTAGACAAGGGTGCCTTCTTCAATGGATGGCTTGAATTGAACAGCTTCCACGGGCTTACGTTCATTGCCGTCCACAAGGATGCGGGTAAAGTAATTGAAGTTCTTGAGGTTGACGAAAGCGCCTTGCTCAATTGCGGTTGCTTCGTCCGGGGAAAGCTTATTATCGTGGTTCGTGTCAAAGTCGCCGAGGATCATGGCTGCGAACATTTCATCGAACCACCATTTCTGGCGTACACCGCTGAGCCCGCTGTTATTGAATTCAAAGGTCAGGGAACAATCCACAAATACATGCGGGTGGGCGGATGCTTTTGCGGGGCTTAGCAGATAGAGAGCCATTGCACCCAGCAGGAGAAATATAACTGAAGCTTGTTTCATGCACGCAAGATGGAGGAACAAGGTAGATGTGTCAAGCCGAGAACAGAAAAGCCGCGCACCAATAAGGTTGCGCGGCTTTTCTGTGTGCAGAAATACAGGAATTAATCCCGGGCCCTGATGCTGCGGACTACAAAGTCTGTGGTTTCCTCGTAGAGGTTGGGCAGGTCGTAGGGAGAAAGAAATCTGGTCCTGACTGTACCGACAATGTTGGAATAAACAATGGTGGTGGTGTCATCCACTGAAAGGCTGCGGATGGAGCCGTCTTCAATGCCGCGTTCAACTGATTCGCGGATGACATTCAAAAGCTGTTGGAATTTTACGGCAATGCGGGTCCTGTCCAGTTCAATCTGAACATCGGAAAACGGGGAGCAGCGCAGCAGCACCGGAAATGTGTTGCGGTGTTGCAGGGTGTAACCCAGATAACTGCGCATGAAGGTCTGGATTCCTTCCAGTCCAGTTGCAGCCTTGCGGGTTTCTGTGCTCAGGAATTCTGTAAGGTCTTCAACAATCGCTACCCCGGCGGTGATGAAGAGTTCCTCTTTTGATCCGAAATAGTGGGACACAAGTCCGAATGCCACGCCTGCCCGTTCGGAGATCATTTTGACTGTGGTTCCGGCATAGCCGTAGCGTCCGAAAATCTCCTGCGCCGCATATAGAATTGCGTCTTTTTTATTTTTACCTTTCATGGCCCCTCGCTGGCACGTTAAAGGTTCACGATCAGGCTTTATCTTGGAATGGACCGGAAAAAGTCTGCCGTCATGTGTTTGCTCGCCTGCGGTTTTATAGGCCGTATTGATTGTCCGGTCAAATGGGGGAGAACTTTCTTAACAGCCCAACAGTGCGGACGTGATCTGGGTGATTCAGGTCCGTTCTGTCTTGTATCCGTTGTTTTTGAAACTGAGTCTATGCCTGTGAATCATGGGATTCAGGGTACTCTTGGGTAACTTAAATAATGGAGAATTTATGAGTTTTAGAAATGATTTCAGGTTGCGGCCCAAACGCCGGGATGAGTTGGATTTTGCCTTACGCATGTATGGTGAAAATGAAGAACCGCAGATTCAGATCGAAAATATGTGGGAGGTCTACTCTCCTTCTACAGGTATGGCTTTACCTGAGCCTAAGCCTGATTTTTCGGAATTTTCGCGTGGTGACCGTATGTATCCGTCCATGATGAAGCCTGATATTAAGGTGCGCTGGGAGCAGAAGAATAATGAATGGGAGGTTGAAAAGGAACGTCATGCATGGCGCAAACGTCTGGCCCATATACGCTTCATGCGTGAGAATACTGACCTGCCGCTGGCGCAGTCTTTAGCGGGGACCGATTACGGCAAAGCTCTCCTTGAAGAGTTCAGCTCCAAACAACCGCAACAACCGCAATCAGGCACAGGTGAAGACCTGCATGATGAATTTGAGCGTGACGGCGTGAATTTCGACCCCGAAGCCCCTATCCGTGTAACTCCTTTCGTAGTCCCCGGAATGGAAGAATCGTTCTCCGTGCTGGCAATTGCAAGGGATGATGACGGGCGTATCGTGGAAAAACTGTGTTCCCTCGAACCAAAGGACCACCATGTTCATTATGATTATGATGCCGGTGGCAGGTTATGTGCGGTTTGGAAGGACGAGCGACTTATTGAGGAGTATAAATACGGTAAGCAGGGCGAACGCTACTTCGCTGCCACACCTCAGACAGGGCAGTGCCGTTTTACATATGGTCCGGGCCTGCGTCTGGAACGGGCCGGGGAAGTTAAATATTCCTACGATGGTGAGGGCCGTCTGGTAATGAAGCAGGACGGCTTGGATGTCACAACCTACGAATACCACCATTCCGGCCAGCTGCAACAGGTGAATCTGCCGGATGGCCGCCGCGTTTCATATGTCATCGATCCGCATGGCAGACGCATGGCCAAGTCGGTAAATGGCAAGGTTGCAGAAACTTATAGCTGGCATGATTTCACCACACTTGCAGTAGTTGCTTTTGAGGACGGTTCAAGGATGGAATTTGCTTACGACGAAGAAGGTGATCCCGTTGTAATGCGCTATAAAGACGAACTATATTTTTTTGCATCTGATCAGGCCGGCACCATCTATATGGTTGCGAATAAAGAAGGTCATGAGGTAAGGCGGATTATTCGCGATTCGTTTGGAAATTTGATTGTAGATACCAATGAGAGCATGAGCATCCCTGTCGGTTTTGCTGGCGGTCTCTATGACCGGGATACCGGACTGGTCCATTTCGGGCATCGTGAATACGACCCGTCCTGCGGTAGGTTCATCACTCCCGATCCCATCGGGATTGAAGGCGGCGATGTGGATGTTTACGGGTACTGCCATGATGATCCGGTTAACTTTGTGGATCGGGTGGGGCTGGCGAAGAGAGGGATTGATTATTGGATTGAGTCAGGCCGCAATCTTTATTATGACCAAGCAAAGGATAAGTCTCAATCTCGCACTATGGAATATAGAAAGGGACGTGATGATAGTAAGTCCCAGACAATGGAAGGTAAGCCGGAACATCCAGATTTGTCTTGGGAAGAACAAATGGAGGCCTATGGAGGTCATGTTGAAGAACAAAATGGTGATGGTGAAGATTCTTCAGATGACGAAAAAGGAAGCGCTGAAAGCGCCGAGGGAAGTGACGATTCAGGAAGTTCAGAAGGGAAAGGTTCAGGAGAGAGTTCTGACAGCGGTGAAGCTGGTGGAAGTTCAAGCTCCCAAAGTCCATTAACTAAGCCCGCTGATCGCAATGCGTCCGGGGGAAATTCTTCAGCAGGTTCAGAAAGTAAATCTAGAGAAAGAAAAGGAACGGAAGGACAGTCTGGTGATTTAGCACAAAGATTCGGCAAGGATGCTCCTGACACCGTTCCAAAAGCGGAACCTAGTGGTGCAAACTCCAGCAAGCCTTCTAATCCCAGTGATATAAGCAAACCTGTCCAGCCCCAGCATCCGGGGAAAAAAGACGGTTCAAAGAATGAAAGGGGAACTTTTGGAAAAATTGCGGATGGGTTGAAAGGTTCAGCGAAGAAAATTTCCAAAGGTATGGACGGACTTGGTGAAAAGAGTGCCGAGGGAACCAAGAAAGCCGTTACTAAAGGTGGAAAAGCATTTAAAGATGGCTTGAAAGCAGCAGGTAAGGCTTCTAAGGAAGTTGCGGAACAGTACAAAAACAACAAAGCTTTTCGCAATGCTTTTAACACTGCTATCGCGGCAGGCATGGCCCCTAAAGCTGCTGCGGCATATGCCGCCGGGGGCGGGGCGGCCATGGCAAATGCTTACCGGACTCTGATGCAGAGGGGAGCTGCTAAGGCGTCGACTTATCCGCTGGCTGAAAGAGTCATAAAAGAAGGATATGATTTTGCCACCGCTCATGATCCAACAAGTATTCCTAATTATACTATAGGGGGAGCGGCGGGATCGCTGTGGTCTAGCAAAAATCAAATTAAAAGCAATGCAAAGGATATATACAATGGAGCGAAAGATTACCTCAGAAAATAAAACTAAATTTGATCGTTTTGTTGATATTGTGTTGTCGGCTATTTTTGAAAATAAATATATTAAGCCGGAGAGACTGATATTCCTAGTGGTAGGTCTTTCTATAATTCTGTATGCAAGGCCTTGGAATCCACAGGCAACGGTCTTTTATCGTGGGATTCGTTCAAGTGCGCCTGACCGATGGTTTGAAGTCGGAGTTGGACTTTGTATAATATTGGGAGGGCTATTGTATGAGTTCCCCGAAAAATACCACGAACAAGGCACAATTTGCCCCAAATGCCAGACTCCATTCGGCGTTGAGTACGGTAGAGCACCTAAAAGGGGTAAATGCCCTGATTGCAATGTCGAACTTGAGCCGATTGACGGTTTTTATGACCGCCATCCAGAATTGAAAAATAAGGAAAATGAATTTCCCGAAGATTTGATGGACGACTTGAAGTAAGTCCGGCAGCTCCGGTACGTTTGTGCCGGGGCTGTTTTTTGAATGCAAGGTTCTTCACTTGTCTGCAAAATCCCTAACTGCTAGCCTCCCCTATAAGACCACTAAAAAGGAGCCACCCTCATGGACCAATCCACTCTCAACACAATCCTCATCGCAATCATCATCCTCGGCGCAACTGTGCTTCCTTTCATCTTGGGTACAAGACTGCGCCGTACTAGGCCGAACGTTCTTTGGATCGGGCTGCTCCTCTGTTTTATTTTCGGTCCGGCAGGACAGGTTTATGTGGCTGGTTGGATTCCGTGGTTCTTGATTGTGCTTGGAGTCTGTGTTGGCACGCAGCAGTTTCTGTCTCCGGAGATAGCCATGATTACGATGGTGGTTTCTTCGCCGCTGGTTATGTATTTCAGGATGCGCCGTTAAAAGTAATGCGGTTTTTCTGAATAATCAGTCCATGGATTCAGGCCTCAGACAAAGCAATCCTTTGAGCATGCCCTGCATGGCTGCTTCCATGCGGTCCCAGCCGACTTCATCCTGCAGGCTGACCCCGCCGAAGTGCTTGGTGTTCAGGGAGCGGATGGACAGGTAAGAAATGGCCCCGCCCAATATTGCCACTGCGGCGGCAAGGTCAACATCATCGGGTACATCCGGGGTCATGTGTTCGAAAAATTCCAGTGCGGTTCTCACCCGTACATCTTCCAGTAATTCGGAGAGTTGAGTCCGTTCCAGCATTTCCCAAGCCAGCAGACGCAGGGTGTCCGGTCTTGTTTCAAGTGTTCGGCGCAGAGCGGTGAAAAATGCTGCTACCTGCTTTTCCGGTTCGATTTCCGGGAATTCAGATGGGGCATTGGCCAGCAGTTCTTCAGTGGTCGGCCAGTAAATCCCGGATACCGCCAATTCACTCAACAGATTTTCCAGACCGTTGAAGTAGCTGTAGAGGGCCTTGCGGGTTACACCTGCCTTGAGCGCAATTTCATCCACATCAAGATTATTGAATCCGGTTTTCGCGGCACATTTGTAGGCTGCATGCAGGATTTTTCTGCGTGTGGCTGTCAGCGTGTTGATGGGTACTACTTTTAAAGTCATAACGGCGGCCTTTTGAGTGAAAGGTGTTGTTTGTATTTGTAATTATACTATATTTTAGAAAGTAACTCCGACTTGATTTTAGTCAAGGAGTCCGGGAATGTAGAGTGTCGCTTTTGTTTTTCTCCTTTTTAGCACATAATGCATAAACTCAAACTTGCAGCAAACTTACGGAGAACATGAATGGGTTCGAGAATTCTTGTAATTAATCCCGGATCAACATCAACCAAAGTGGCGATCTTCAACGAAGGAAAAATATCTTTTGACGCTGAAGTAAGCCATCCCCGTGAAAGAATAGATAAATTTACCACTGTAATGGATCAGAAAGAGTTTCGCAGTACAGCTGTTATGAAGCTTATTGAAGATGAACTTGCGAAAGGAACACCGGATATGGTTGTCGGGCGTGGCGGTTTGCTTAAGCCTATCCCCGGTGGTCCATATTCAATTAACGATGCAATGATTTCCGATTTGGAGAGCGGACGGTACGGTGTCCATCCCTGCAATCTCGGTGCAATGCTCGCCCGCGAATTTGCAGAGCAGTGGGGAGTCCCTTCAATGATTATGGACCCTGTTGTCACTGATGAAATGGATCCTGTTGCTAAGGTTACCGGATTGCCGGAAATCAAGCGGCGCAGTGTGTTCCATGCTTTGAGCCAGCGTGGGGTCGCCCGCAGCGTGGCCGCAGAAATGGGCTTGGAATACGAGAATTCAAAATTCATTGTCGGCCATATGGGCGGCGGTGTTTCCATCGGAGCCCACAGGTACGGCAAGGTGGTTGATGTCATCAACGCCCTTGACGGGGAAGGTCCTTTCAGCCCGGAGCGTTCCGGTACGCTGCCGATCCTTCCTGTGCTCAATCTGGTGGAGTCCGGTCAGTATACTTTCGACGAAATGCGTAAGGTTGTGACCTCCAGAGCCGGGATTATCGGACTGCTCGGAACCAATGATATGCGCGAAGTGCAGGCTCGAATGGAAGACGGGGATGAAGATGCCCGTCTGGTGCTGGAAGCTCTTGTTTACAATGCTTCCAAGCATATCTGTTCCTTCATTCCAGCTCTGATGAAGGACGACCCGCAAAAGCGGCCCATTGATGCGATTATTCTTACCGGTGGAGTTGCCCGCAGTAAGCTGCTGGTCAAGGCCGTGGAAGATATTGTCGGATTTATAGCTCCGGTAAAAGTCGTCATCGGTCTTGAAGAAATGGAAGTAATGGGGCGTGGCGGCTTGGCCGTATTGCGTGGCGAAATGCAGCCGCAGGAATATCATTTCGATTGATTTGACTCATATTTTTGGATGAATTTCAGGGGTGATTCAATTCACCCCCTTGCTTTTTAACCATTACAACCTAATTTCTACGGTGAAGGTATAAAAAACTTGCTAAGCATGGGGCTTGAGCGTAAAATAAATCATACCAAAATGGTATGAAATTTTGTTGAATAATAGAAAGCAGACCGTTTTTCTTTCGAAAATACACGGAAGAGGGTATGCTTAAGATATTTCTTATAAACCAGATTCACGCAATAGAGATGCGGAGGATAATATGTGGGAATATACTAGTAAGGTTCAAGAACATTTTCTCAACCCCAAGAATGTCGGGGTAATTGAAGACGCGGATGCCATCGGCGAAGTCGGTTCTCTTTCCTGTGGTGATGCCCTGAGGCTGTTTCTCAAAATTGATGATGAAGAACGCATCGTGGACGCGAAGTTTCAGACTTTCGGCTGCGCCAGTGCTATTGCTTCCAGCTCCGTACTTACCGAGCTGATTAAGGGCATGACTCTCGATGAAGCAGCCAAGGTCAGCAACAAGGATATCGCCGAGGCCCTTGGCGGGCTGCCCAAGGAAAAGATGCACTGTTCAGTAATGGGGCAGGAAGCCCTTGAGGACGCCATTCGCAAGTATCGCGGTCTTGGAGCAGCTCCGGCACCGGAAGGTGAAATTGTCTGTAAGTGCTTCGGTGTAACCGACCTCCAGATTATACGTGCAGTTAAGGAAAACAAGCTGACCACTCTTGAGGAAGTTACCAACTTCACCAAGGCCGGTGGCGGTTGTGAGGAATGTCATGGTCGCATCGAAGAGATCATTACTGAAGTCTTGACCGGTGAAGCAGCCAAGCCTGCACCTGAACCGGAAAAGCCTGCAAAGTTGACCAACATCAAGCGCTTCCAGCTGGTGACCAAGGTTATTGATGAAGAAATCCGTCCGGCCCTGAATAAGGACGGCGGTGATATTGAACTCATCGATATTGACGGTCACGAAGTAATCGTTTCCCTGCGCGGTGCCTGTGTAGGCTGTCCTTCCAGCGGACGAACCCTTAAGGATTTTGTTGAGCGTCGTCTGAAGGAAACCGTGGAACCTGAAATCAGTGTGCAGGAGGCCTAGTTATGACAGCATATCTTGATAACAACGCCACCACTATGGTCGCACCTGAGGTGCGTGAAGCAATTCTGCCTCTGCTTGCTGAAGAGTACGGTAACCCTTCCTCCATGCATCGCCTCGGCGGACAGTCCGGCATGCTCATGGAGCAGGCCCGTCAGAAAGTTGCAGCCGGGTTGAACTGTGACCCCGATGAGATCATCTTTACCTCCTGTGGTACCGAGGGCGATAACACTGCTATCTTTTCCGCCCTCGAAGCACAGCCCGAAAAGCGTCACATCATCACCACCCGTGTTGAGCACCCGGCGGTACTCAACGTTGCAAAGCACTATGAGCGTAAAGGGTATGCTGTGACCTACCTGTCGGTTGATTCCAAGGGCAGGTTTGATATGGACCAGTACCGTACTGCTTTCCGTCCCGACACCGCCCTTGTTTCAGTCATGTACGCCAATAATGAATCCGGCGTGATTTCCCCTATTCAGGAAATGGCTGAGATCGCCAAGAAGCACGGTGTGCTTTTCCATACTGACGCTGTTCAGGCTGTAGGCAAAATTGCAATTGATCTTCAGAAGCTTCCCGTGGATTACTTTGTCCTTTCCGGACACAAAATTCACGCCCCCAAGGGAATCGGAGCTCTGTTTGTGCGTAAGAATGCTCCCTTCCGTCCCTTTATGCTCGGCGGGCATCAGGAACACGGCAGGCGCGGCGGAACCGAGAACCTGCCCGGTATTGTAGGTCTCGGTGTAGCCATGGAGCTTGCCGCCAAGCATATCGATGACGAAAACACCCGTGTACGTGTAATGCGTGACCGCCTTGAAAAAGGTCTCATGGCTGCAATTCCCGATGCCATCATCAATGGTGATCAGGAAATGAGGCTGCCTAACACTCTGTCTATTGCCTTCAAGTATATTGAAGGTGAGGCTATGCTGCTTATGCTCGACCAGTTCGGCATTGCTGCCAGTTCCGGTTCGGCCTGTACTTCCGGTTCCCTCGAACCGTCACACGTACTCCGGGCCATGGGTGTGCCTTTTACTTATGCTCACGGTTCACTCCGCTTCTCCCTGTCCACTTATAACACCGACGAAGACATCGACCTCGTGCTCAGGGAACTGCCGCCCGTCATCAGCAGACTGCGCGAAATGTCTCCCTTCCGTCGCGGAGATGAAGGTCTCGACTGGGTAGACGATCACGATCATTAAGATTTAAAGGGCGAAATTTTATTTAGGGTAAAATTTCGCCCATATTTTGCTTTTTGCATTGAATTGAGGCAGGAGTTTAGAAAAACAATATCAAGTGGGTTTAAAATGTACATACATGATTCCATGATCTCACTGGTTGGGAATACTCCGCTGGTGAAGTTGAATAAAGTCACTGAAGGTTGTGCAGGGCAGGTTGTTGCCAAACTGGAATTTTTTAATCCCTGCTCATCGGTTAAAGACCGCATCGGCGTTTCCATGATCGAGGAAGCGGAAAAGCGCGGCGCACTCAAGCCGGGCGCAACCGTTGTTGAACCGACCAGTGGTAATACCGGAATCGGGCTGGCTTTTGTCTGTGCCGTGAAAGGGTACAAGCTTATTTTGACCATGCCGGAATCCATGAGTCAGGAACGCAAGGACCTGCTTAAGGGGTTCGGTGCCGAGCTTGTATTGACTCCGGCTGCACAGGGTATGACCGGAGCCGTGAATAAGGCCAAGGAGATTGCATCAGCAGATCCGAACGCTTTCCTGCCGTTGCAGTTTGATAACCCGGACAACCCGCTGGCCCACCGTAATACAACCGTCAATGAAATCTGGGAAGATACTGACGGCAAGGTTGATATTTTTGTGGCCGGAGTCGGCACCGGAGGCACACTTACCGGAGTCGGTGCTGAGCTGAAGAAACGCAATCCGGCAATTAAGATTGTTGCGGTTGAACCGGAAAAATCTCCGGTCCTGTCCGGCGGCGGACCTTCCCCGCACGGTATTCAGGGCATCGGAGCCGGGTTTGTTCCTGAAGTCTTGCGTACTGAACTCATTGACGAGATCGTCAAGGTTGCGGATGAGGATGCCATCTCCATGTCCCGCAGGCTTATTCAGGAAGAAGGAATTTTGTGCGGTATTTCAGCCGGGGCAGCGGCCCATGCGGCTGTGGAGATCGCAAAACGTGAAGAAAACAAGGGCAAGCTGGTGGTCTTTATTGTTCCCGATACCGGGGAACGTTACTTAAGCACCGCTTTGTTCAAGGACTGAGGTTTAAAAAATGGTTAGTAAAATCGGCGGCTCCGTGCTGACGAAGGTTGTGGACGCCTTGTGCGAGGAAGAGTCATATCAGACAGTTTATCACATGCCTGAACATGACCGTCCCATGCCTTCTATTTCTGCACTGGGAGAGTTTGTGGAAAGGCTGCGGGCGGTACTGTTTCCCGGTTATTTCGGTGATTCCGAAATCCGTCCCGAAACCATGCGCTACCACATCGGGGGCAACCTTGATGCGGCTTACCGGATTCTGGAAGAACAGATTCTGCGCGGACATTGTTTTTTCTGCAAGGCCGATGAGTTTAACTGTACCAACTGTGAGGCCGATGCCCAGCGCATCGCTTCAGAGTTCATGATGAAGCTGCCGGAAATCCGCCGTTTGCTGGCGACTGACGTGCAGGCAGCTTATGTGGGTGACCCCGCGTCCAAGAGTCCGGGTGAGACCATCTTCTGCTACCCCAGTATCATCGCCATGACCCACCACCGTATTGCCCATGAGCTCTACAATCTGAACGTGGACCTCATTCCGCGCATTATCGGTGAGATGGCTCATTCCAAAACCGGGATCGACATTCACCCCGGTGCACAGGTGGGCGAGCATTTCTTCATCGACCACGGAACAGGAACCGTTATCGGTGAAACCTGTATTATCGGTCGCAACGTCCGTCTCTATCAGGGCGTGACCCTCGGGGCGAAAAGCTTTCCGCAGGATGATTCAGGCAATCTGATCAAGGGTATTCCCCGCCACCCCATTGTGGAAGACGATGTGATCGTCTACTCTGGGGCTACCATCCTCGGCCGCGTGACTATCGGCAAAGGCTCGGTCATCGGCGGTAACGTCTGGGTGACCAGATCGGTGGATGCAGGAGAGAGATTGCTGCAAAGATAATAAAAAAAGGCCCGGTTAACCGGGCCTTATTCTTTTTCAGACTAATTTAACAACATATCCATGACTTGTTCGTCTTTGTTCTTCTTGGGCTTTGGTTTCGGCTTGGGAGCCGGGGGCGGAGTCTGTTGCTGCTGGGTTGTTGTAGACTGGCTTGAAGCCTGTGATGAAGACGAACCGGAAGAACCTTTGCCGGAGAAGTAGAAATCACCGACCAGCGAGGAAGATTCCCACGGAACCTGCTTGCGGCTGGTGTCCTTGAGCACTCCTTGGCGGACCTTCTTGAAGAACTGCTCAATGGTCAGCCCCTTGCTGTTCATGTTGTTGAGCATGTGGGTTACGTAAGGGCTGTTGTTGCCGCGACCGTCAAGGGCTGTCTGGCCCGGGGCTGTCGCAAAGGCGATGAATGATCCTGTCGGGGCATCCATCTGGGCCAGACCGTTACGCATGGAGCGGAAGCTGCGCTTGAAGGGGTTGTTGCGGCAGGCATCAAGTATGACAATGTTCATGCTGTTTCCGGCATCTTCCATCTTTGCGAGTACTTTTCCGGCATCAATAGCTTCATACTGTACATCGGACTGTCCCTGAACGGACATGCCCAGCGGGCAGAGATAGTTGATCCCGTTGACCTGCAGTCCGTGTCCTGAAAAATAAAACAATCCCACATCGTAACTTTTAAGTCTGTTTCCGAAATCATCAATGGCCCGGCCCATGGTGTTGCGGTCAGCATTTTTGACCACTATGACATCAAAGCCGGCTTTCTTGAGAGAACGGTTCATGGCTACAACGTCATTCACCGGGTTTTTGAGTGCCCCGATTTTGGTGTAGGCTGAGTTCCCGATTAGCAGGGCCAGCCTTTTCTGGGCAAGGCAGTCGCTGGCGGAAAGCAGCATGATCGATATTGCCGCCACAAATAACGAGCAGATCAGTCTGAGTGAGATAGTCTTCATTTAAGAACCCCCCTTCAAATATAAGTGTCTATTCTCCTTATACCATAACTTGATGGAAAGAAAAAATGAAGGCACTTCCAAAGAAAAGGGACATGAAGAAAATCCAGAGCGGCTGCAGGAAAAAGCAGATCAGGCCGACAATCTTAACCCAGCCGTGCACCCCTCCGGTATCGCGCATGATTATTGAGGCTCCTCCAACCGGGGCGGTGGATTTAATTGCCCCGATCTTGGCAGTGGAGTCGCGGTAATAGAAAAAATATGCGCTCATGCCGTAGCCGATCTGGGCAATGAAGTTGCCGAAGGGCAGAAAGCCGATCAGAAAGGTAACTGCGGCCCAGAAGTACATTTTTCGATATAGGAACCACCAGAACCCGAACAAGAACGCGGGCCAGTGCCAAGTTACAGTGAAGCCGTCATGCAACTGCTGAAATTTGGCGAAATTGAAAAGGTATTTACCCGCATTGGGGCCGATGTATTCCTGGTAATCCTGTGAAGTTATCATTTCCATAATGTTTAATCTCCTGTGGCTTTAATGCCGCAGCTTAGACTAATTAGCAACCAAACAGCTGATAAAGTGCCGTCTGCTATATACGCACAGTTCCTATTTTTTTGCTTGCGCAATGCATCTGGTTCTTTCATAGCTGTTTGAGGATTTGGTCGAATGACCGAGTCGCCGCAATGGTTTTTGACATTTATATGATAATGGACTAACGAAATTTGGTTCCACGCTCCGTGCCGGGGGCGGACTACAAATATCAGCATTCCCCGGAAATTCGCAAAGAGAAGAGAGATGGCAAAAATACAGAAAATCAAAGGTGTTGCAGACCTCTTTCCAGAGGATAGTGCAAGATATGCGTTCATGGAGAAGACCGCAAGGGATGTTTTTTCTTCATATGGGTATGGTGAACTGAGAGTACCTATTTTGGAAAAAACAGAACTTTTCTGTCGTTCCATCGGTGAGGAAACCGATGTTGTCCAGAAAGAAATGTACACTTTCCCTGACCGCAAGGGTCGCTCCCTGACCATGCGCCCCGAGGCTACTGCAGGTATTGTGCGGGCTTACGTGGAAAATAAAATCTACCAGCCGGGCAAGGTAAGCAAATTTTTTACCTTCGGCCCGATGTTCAGGTATGAAAGGCCGCAGGCTGGCCGTATGCGTCAGTTCCATCAGATTGATGCAGAAATTTTCGGAGCAGCTGAACCTCAGGCCGATGCTGAAGTCTTGCTTATGCTCTCTTCCTTTTTAAGCAATATCGGTTTGGAAAAACTTTCTTTCGAATTGAACTCCCTTGGTTGTCCTGAATGCCGTCCCAAGTACAATCAGGCTCTGAAGGATTTCTTGGCCTCTCTTGACCGGGGGCAGCTCTGCGAGGATTGCCAGCGTCGCATGGACACAAACCCTCTGCGAGTGCTGGACTGCAAAAGCAAGAATTGCAAGGCCCTTACCGAGAATGCGCCTACACTTCCGGATCACCTTTGCGGAGAGTGTCGTGCTCACTTTGATACCGTCATCGCCTTGATTGACGAGGCTGGACTTAAATATACACTTAATCCCCGTCTTGTGCGTGGATTGGACTACTACCAGCGCACAGCCTTTGAAGTAACTTCGGGGGATATCGGAGCTCAGACAGCTGTTGCCGGAGGCGGTCGTTATGACGGTCTGGTAGAATCGCTTGGCGGACCCAAGAAGGTTCCGGCAATCGGTTTTGCCTGCGGCATGGAACGTCTGTCCATGCTGTTGGAAGGTGAGTTTGAGCCGGCTGCAGATTTTTACGTGGCTCTTGTGGATGAAAGAGCTGCCAAGGACGCACTCATTTTCGGAGAAAAACTGCGTCGCTCCGGACTTAAAGGCGAAGTTGGTTTCGATGCCAAAAGCATGAAAGCCCAGCTGCGCTATGCCAATAAAATTAACGCACAGAAGTGTTTTATCTTTGGTGCGGACGAATTTGAAAACGGAACGGTCACCATCAAGGATATGGCCGAAGGCGGTGAGCAGGAAACTGTCAGCCGTACCGACTATTTCAAGTAATAGATTTTAAGTAGAAAATTTCAAATAATATCGGGAGAGACTAAAAATGTCTGAACAAATTGAAGAACGCGATTACGACGAATACCGGGTGATTGAACCTCTTGGCGACTGGACACGTACCCACAGCTGTAACGAGATTACTGCAGCAAACCTGGGTGAAAAAGTCCTGATCATGGGGTGGGTACAGTTCCGCCGCGACCACGGCGGCCTGATCTTTATTGACCTGCGTGACCGTGAAGGTCTTACCCAGGTTGTTTTCAGCCCCGAGCACAATGCTGATGCTCACGAACGCGCACATGCTATCCGTTCCGAATATGTGGTAGCGATCAAAGGTGAAGTTCGCGAACGTCCCGACGGTATGCGCAACCCCAACCTGACCACCGGTGATATCGAGATCGTTGTTGATGAGTGGAAGCTGCTCAACACTTCTGAAACTCCCCCGTTCGCCATTGAAGACCGTTCCGACGCTTCCGAAATGCTGCGTCTTAAATACCGTTTTCTGGACCTGCGCCGCCCCGTGCTTGCCAAGAACTTCATCCTGCGCAACAAGGCTGCACAGTCCGTTCGTCGTTACCTCGACAATCTCGGTTTTCTCGAAATCGAGACTCCGGTACTGACTAAGTCCACTCCTGAAGGTGCCCGTGACTTCCTCGTACCCAGCCGTATGAACAACGGTGATTTCTACGCCCTGCCGCAATCCCCGCAGCTCTTCAAACAGATGCTCATGGTTTCCGGCATGGACCGTTACTTCCAGATCGTAAAATGTTTCCGCGACGAAGACCTCCGTGCCGACCGTCAGCCCGAGTTCACCCAGATTGATATCGAGATGAGCTTCGTGAACGAAGAGCAGGTCATGGGTATGGCAGAAGAAATGGTTCGCACCGTCTTCAAAGAGACCATCGAAACCGAACTTCCTGCATCTTTCCCCCGCATGACCTACGCTGACGCTATGCGCGATTACGGTTGCGACAAGCCGGACGTACGTTTCGATCTCAAGCTTCAGGAAGCTACCGATATCTTCAAGGGTTCCGATTTCAAGGTTTTTGCCAGCTCCGAGCTGATCAAGATCCTGCGTGTTCCCAACGGTGCCGAGCTTTCTCGTAAGGAAATCGACGAATACACCAAGTTCGTTGAAATTTACGGCTCCAAGGGCCTTGCATGGATCAAGGTTAAGGAAGACGGCGAATGGCAGTCTCCCATTGTTAAATTCTTCTCTGAAGAAGAGTGCGCCAAGCTGCGTGAACTCACCAACTGCCAGCCCGGCGACATCCTCTTCTTCCAGGCCGGAGCAGCCGACATCGTCAACGCCGCTCTTGCAGCTTTGCGTATCAAGCTTGGTGAGCGCTTTGAACTCATCGACGAGTCCAAGTTCGCACCCCTCTGGGTTACCGACTTCCCGCTGCTTGAGTACAACGCTGACGAAAAACGTTACGTTGCCCGTCACCATCCCTTTACCTCTCCGCAGGAAGGACAGATTGACGAACTGGGTGACAAACCTGCTGAAGCTCTCGCCCGTGCATACGACCTTGTTATGAACGGTTACGAAGTTGGTGGCGGCTCTATCCGTATTCATACCCCCGAAATGCAGAAAAAGATGTTTGCTGCTCTGGGTATCGACGAAGAAGAAGCACGCGCTAAGTTCGGCTTCCTCATGGATGCTCTCCAGTTCGGTGCACCTCCTCACGGTGGTATTGCTTTTGGTCTGGACAGACTTATTATGATTCTGTGCGGAGCGAAATCCATCAGGGACGTTATCGCCTTCCCCAAAACTCAGAAGGCCACCTGCCTGATGACCGAAGCGCCCGCAGGCGTTTCCGCTACCCAGCTCCGTGAGCTCGGTATCCGCATTCGTGAAAAGAAAGAAGCATAACAAATAATAAACCATCAGGGATTCCAAAGGGGACTAACCCCTTTGGTCCCGCTGAAGGCGTCTTTGAATAGCCGCCGGAGGCCAATATATATGAAATTAGATATTTTAGCTTATCCTGAACCTTCTTTGAAGGAAGTTTGCGCAAGGGTCGAAGAAGTTACTCCTGAACTTCGCGAGACCATCGATAACATGATCGAGACCATGTACGAAGATGACGGCGTGGGCCTTGCAGCCCCGCAGGTCGGACTTCAGAAACGTCTGATAGTTATTGATCCTTCCGGTCCTAAAGAGCGCACTGACCTGCAGGTTATCATCAACCCTGAAATCGTTGAAAAGAGCAGCCAGAAGGTGGATTCCGAGGAAGCCTGCCTTTCCTGCCCCGGTTTCAAATGCGTGATCAAGCGCCACGAGACAGTCACCGTTACTGGTACTGACCTTGAAGGTAACGACATCCGTATTGAAGCAGATGATTTTCTGGCCATTGTGCTGCAGCATGAAATTGACCATCTGGATGGAACACTCATTGTCGACCGTGTAGGCCGCCTGAAACGTGCAATGTACGATAAGAAGGTAAAAAAATGGCTGAAAAGCGCTGGCGAATAGTTTTTATGGGAACACCGGACTTTGCGTCCACCATTCTCGAGTATCTCGTGGAATGGGACGGATGTGAGGTCATTGCAGCTTATACCCAGCCGGACCGCCCTTGCGGTCGCGGGCATAAGCTGCGTTGTTCCTCTGTAAAGGATGTTGCTCTTAAGAATGACATTCCGGTTTACCAGCCCTTGAATTTCAAGGACGAAAAAGACGTTGATGAACTGCGTGCGCTGGAGCCTGATTTTCTGGTTGTTGCAGCCTACGGGCTTATCCTGCCTCAGTCTGTGCTGGATATCCCCGCAATAATGCCCATCAACGTTCATGCTTCCCTGCTGCCCAAGTATCGCGGAGCCGCACCCATTCACCGGTCTGTTGCCAATGGCGATCACGCTACCGGAATCACCATCATGAAGATGGAAGCGGGCCTTGATACCGGTCCCATTCTGGTTCAGCAGGCTCTCGGTATTGCTTGGGATGACTTCACTGGTAAGGTTCATGATGAACTGGCCGACATGGGCGGTCCGCTGGTTATGGAAACCCTGCTGCGCTATCAGGATGGTCGGTTGACCATTATGCCGCAGGATGATGCCATTGCCACTTATGCCGAAAAGCTGAGCAAGGAAGAAGGACTGATTGATTGGAATCTTCCTGTTAAGGAAGTTCATAACAAGATCAGGGGCATGTATCCGTGGCCCGGAGCTTATTACTTCTGGACTCAGGAAGGCAAAGAACCAATCCGCCTTGTGCTTTCCCCCGGCAAGCCCGGAGAAGAAGAGGTTGGTGATCACGCGCCCGGAACTATCGTCGGCGAGTACGACGGTATGCTCGGCATCGCCTGCCAAGATAAAATTTACCTCGCATCCAAGGTCAAGCCTGCCGGAAAGAAAGAGATGGACGGCAAGGCCTTCATGTGCGGTTATATGAATAAATGTTAAATTACCGGGCGGCTCGCTGCCCGGTTTGGATTTTATAGATGAGTGTAGAAAAAGATAACAAAAAGCGTCTGTTCATTGGCCTGATTACTGGAACCTGCGTACTGCTTTGTGCGTTTTTGGCCCTGCTTTGGTATGTGCCTTATGCCGGACTGGATTCTTTCGGTGTTTGGGTTTCGTGGGCTTGGGGCCTGTTCATTTTCGCACTCATAGTGCTTGTCGGCTGGGGCTATGTCGGCCTGCTTACCAACGTTGTGCTCCAGCGCACCTTTCCCTTTTCACAGAAGGCGCGCGGGCTTAGCGTTAAGCTTTTTCTGCCCTTAATGACTATTCTGGGCCGTGTGTTCGGGCTTTCCAAACGCAAGATCCGTGGTTCTTTTATCAAGGTCAACAACGAACTGGTTCTTTCCGAAGTAGGTCGTTTTGATCCCGAAAAGATCATGATCCTGACTCCGCACTGCCTGCAGGCCAGCCGGTGCGATATGCGCCTGACCTACGACATCAATAACTGCAAGCGTTGCGGTCTGTGCACTATCAAGGGATTGTTGGAACTTCGTGATAAATACGGGGTTCATTTCCACGTAGCCACCGGGGGGACCATTGCCCGTCGTTTGGTTGTGCAGAACCGTCCGCGTATGATCATTGCCATCGCCTGTGAGCGTGACCTTGCCAGCGGTATTCAGGATACCTATCCGCTTCCGGTTTACGGTGTGCTCAATGAGCGTCCCAACGGTCCTTGTCTTGATACACAGGTTTCCCTCATCGATGTAGAGAATGCGCTGCGCCGTTTTATCAAGGAAGACAAACTTCCCGCAGATGCGGATAAGAATGTTGCGCTGACCCCTCTTACCGGGCTTTAAGCCGGGAACCAGCTGATGAAGAAAACAAATTCCTTACCCGGGCCAAGGGGAGTCGCTTATGAATGCGTGACTCGTGCCCTTGACGGCGGGGCAGATGCTCAGGCTGTATTGGATAGTGCGCTTACAGCGGCAAAGCTGGATGGCCGAGATCGCGGTTTTGTAACCGAAATTCTTTACGGATACCTGCGTATGCGCTTGAGGCTGCAGGCCGTACTGAATTGTTTCCTCTCCCGTCCTGACGGCTTGCCCGCTCCGATATTGCGTGTGCTGGGCATGGCTGCCTATGAAATCCTGCATATGGATGTCCCGGCTTATGCATCTGTGGACTGGGGAGTTGATTCCGCAAAGCGTCTTTCACATGGCAAGCTCGGCGGTCTGGCAAATGCGGTATTGCGCAAGGTTGCCCGTTTAGCTGAAGACGGTGCAGACGAGGATTTCTTTCGCCGACACTGCGAGACCGAGATTGAATTTCTTTCCGCATACTACTCCTGTCCGGAGTGGATTGTAGAGCTTTGGGTGGACAGTTATGGCCGCGACAGGGCCGAGCAGTACCTTGAAGCCCAGATTTGTCCTCCTGCCGCAGGTTTTGTTCTTGATACCGACAACAGCAAGGCTAAAGCCGCTGCCGAGCAGTTGCTGGAAGAGGAAGATTATATCGCCTCTGACGGTCAGGCATTTGCCTTTTATTCCGGTTACTGGCCGCAGGCATTCAAGGATTTGAAAGAGTCTGTAATTCGTCAGAGCTACGCAGCCCGCGAAGCTCTTTCCGTGCTGGAACCTTCCGAATGGCCTACACCGGTCTGGGATGGATGTTCCGGTCGTGGCGGGAAATCAAGGTTTCTCCATTCCAAGAAAATTTCACCTATCATTGCCAGTGATCCCCATGCCAGAAGACTGGCGGCATTGAAGAGGGAAGTTCCTTCGGTTGCTGCTTTCCGTGCTTCTGCAATCAATCCGCCGTTGGCAAAAGAGTCCATCGGTACTGCCTTGCTTGATGTGCCTTGCTCCGGGCTGGGCGTGCTCTCACGCAGGCCGGACACCAAGTTCAAGCGCACCCCTGAAGATGTTGATTCTCTGGTCCATCTGCAGTCTCGCATTTTGGACAACGCATGGGAAACCATACGCAGGGGCGGGCGGCTGGCTTACATCACCTGTACCCTTAATCCGGATGAGAATGAGGGGCAGATCGGAGCCTTCCTCAAACGGCACAAGGATGCGTTGCCGCTTAAAGAGTGGACCACTCCGCCTGATTCGGAACTGCATGAATTTTTCTACTCAGCTTTGATTGAGAAAAAATAGCTAAAAAGAAATCCCCTTTCATCATCTGATGGAAGGGGATTTAAAATTTGCTGATATCGGAGTGCTTAATTGGCCTGTTCGGGATGGTGCTTTTTGAGAAATTCCAGAAACTTGGATGCTTCTTCGTGACTTCCATTCAATTCAAGAGCCTTTTTCAGATGAGCGGAGCATTTGTCCAGTACGCCTTTTTCAAAATAGGCCCGGGCAATGTTGTAATGCAGGTTCTCGTCGTTGGAGGTCATTTCAAGCGCCCGTTCGTAGTAGTCAATAGCCTGATCCTGCATGCCTGTTTTGCGCAGGTTTATGCCGAATTCATTGAACAGGTGCTTGTGTTCGGTCTGGAAAGCTGCATCAAGCTTGACCAGCCTATTGAAAATATCGTTGGCCTTGTTGGATTCGCCGCGCTCCATGTAGGTCAATCCGAGACCGAAGTTTGCTTTAACATTATCCTCATCGACACCAAGTGCATTCTGGAATTCGAATTCTGCACTGTAGGTCGCTCCGGCCTGTCTTGCTTTTTCCCCACGTGTAATGGTGGAGTTTAGTTCCTGCATTTTGGGGTAGACCGTGGATACGTAAAACTCAGGTTCAGGCGAGTATTTGGAAAGAAATTCTTCCATGGGGACAACTGATTTCGGTCCGGCGGGAATGTAACTTGTGTTCAAGGCCTGCACTTCAACATTTTCAGGATTGAGTTCCTCAGCCATCCAGTACATCTTGCTGATGGTCCGGCGCACAGTGGTACCAGTACCGATCTTTTGTACATTCTGACTGGAAAAGACACCCTTGATTGTTTGTCTTCCTGAGTTTTGTTCTGCCGCAGCCATTTATAGTCCCTTTTGATTTCCTGTTATTTATGCGCACTATAGATAATATTTACAAAAAATTCTACTAACAAAATTTAGTATTGACGCACAATTATAATTGGCGACAGGACAAGCGGGTAGAAATCTGTTAATGCCTAATTTTGTTCTTCATTTTTCTTGATGGAAGATTTAGGGTGTCTTTCGTTTTGATGATTGTTAAAAAATGGTGTTGCATTATGAGGTTGATGACAAGTGATCGACATTAATGTAAGTACTCATTTTTAGCTTTTTTTTGTAGTTTTATCAAAATGCCGTAGAAACGGGCTTAGACAAGTAGAGGGAGTTATGAGCACAGCAAAAGTAGGACATCGTATTAAGACATTCAGGGAAAAACAGGGCCTTAGCCTTGAAGAGTTTTCCTCACGCACAGGCCTTGGAGTTGATTTCCTTGAAGCCGTAGAAGAAAAAGAAAAATATCCCTCCCTAGGTCCCCTACTTAAGATTGCAAGAGCCCTTGGCGTCAGACTCGGCACTTTCCTTGACGATCAGGTCAGCAAAGATCCCCTTATCGTCAAGCTTGGCGAGCGCAAGGAAGAGTTTGCCATGCATTCCGATCAGGAGAAGGCGGCTTCCATGAAGTACTTCTCCCTTGCCAAAGGCAAGAGCGACCGTCACATGGAACCTTTTTTCATTGAAATCCAGCCTGAGGACGGGGAAGCCAAGCTGACCTCTCATGAAGGTGAGGAATTCATCATTGTCGTTTCCGGTAAGCTCAAGGTCGTTTACGGCAAGGAAGAAAGTGTGCTGGAAGCCGGCGACAGCGTTTATTTCAATTCCGTGGTTCCGCACTATGTTGCTGCTGAGGGCAATGAAAAGTGTGATATTTACGCGGTACTTTATTTCCCGGAATAAGAGGGGATTTTTATGGAACAATCACATCTTAGGGAAATTACTCTCGGGGCGTTGCTGGATGAAACTGTTGAAAAATACCCCGATCAGGAAGCCGTTGTTTATGTGGACCGCGATTTTCGCCTGACCTACCGTGAATTCGGAGAGTTGGTGGATGATTTGGCCATGGGGCTTATGGCTCTCGGGATCAAAAAAGGGGAGAAGGTTGCTGTTTGGGCTACCAACGTGCCTTACTGGGTGGCGTTGCAGTTTGCTACTGCCAAAATCGGGGCCATTCTGCTGACCGTTAACACTTTTTACCGCACCACCGAGCTGGAATACCTGCTCAAGCAGTCAGAGTGTGAAAACCTCGTCATCATCGACGGTTTCAGGGAGATTGATTATCTTCAGACTGCATATGAGCTGATTCCCGAACTTAAGACCCAGGAACGCGGTTATCTCAAGAGCGAAAAGTTCCCTGACCTCAAAAGGGTTTTCTTCCTCGGTCAGGAAAAGCACCGCGGCATGTACTCCATGGCTGAGGTTATCAACCTTTCCGCAGTGACCACTGAAGAGGATTACGAAGTACGTCAGGCCTCTCTCGATCCTCATGACGTAGTCAACATGCAGTACACTTCCGGAACCACCGGGTTCCCCAAAGGAGTACAGCTGACCCACTACAACATCGGGAATAACGGGTTCTGGATCGGTGAGAACCAGGGCTTCAAGGCCGGTGACCGTCTTTGCCTGCCTGTGCCCCTGTTCCACTGCTTTGGTTGTGTTCTCGGTGTACTTGCGGCAGTGAACCACGGCACTACCATGGTCATCCTTGAAGGATTTGACCCGTTGCTGGTCATGGCTTCCGTTGATCAGGAAAAGTGCACCGCGCTTTACGGTGTTCCGACCATGTTTATTGCCATTCTTGAGCACAAGTTGTTCGACAAGTTCGACTATTCTTCTTTGCGTACCGGTATTATGGCCGGATCGCCTTGTCCTATCGAGGTCATGAAGAAGGTTATGGACAAGATGAACATGACTGACATTACCATCTGTTACGGTCTGACCGAGGCTTCCCCGGTTATGACTCAGACCCGCATGACCGACAGTGTACAGCGCCGGACCGAAACAGTCGGGCGGGCCATGCCTGAAATCGAAGTCGCCATCATCAACCCGGAAACCGGTGAGATGTGCGAAAACGGTGAAACAGGTGAAATCTGCTGCCGTGGTTACAACGTTATGAAGGGCTACTACAACAACCCTGAAGCCACCAATACCACCATTGATATGGACGGCTGGCTCCATTCCGGTGACCTCGGAACCATGGATGAGGAAGGGTATGTTGATGTAACCGGACGCCTGAAGGATATGATCATCCGTGGCGGCGAGAATATTTATCCCCGTGAAATTGAGGAATTCCTTTACACCATGGACGGTATTCTCGATGTTCAGGTTGCCGGTGTGCCCAGTGAAAAGTACGGGGAGCAGGTCGGCGCTTTCATCATCCTTAAGGATGGTGTGGAAATGACCAAGCAGGATGTCATCGACTACTGCCGTGGTCAGATTTCCCGCTACAAGATTCCCAAGTACATTACTTTTCTTGACGCTTATCCTATGACCGCAAGCGGCAAGATTCAGAAATACAAACTCCGGGATATGGCTGCAGAGCTTTACCCTGACGCATAAAAAAGCAAAGGGGCTTTGCTCCGGCAAGGTCCCTTTTTTGATAGGTAAATTTATCGCCAAAAGCGGCGAAGCCGAAATAAAAGGTTTTGTGATTCTTGCACTAGCCCTTAGATAAGCGGTCTTACGCGAGCCTTAGGGATAGCGACAGTGAAATAAACCTTTTTGCAAAATGGTTTAAGCCGCCGGAGGCAAATGGAGGAACTATGAGTAACGAACAGGCTTATAAAGAAATTGCACCGAGGCTTGTCGGCCTGCGTGATGCAATGGACATGAGCGTTGAAGAACTGGCCGAGAAGGTCGGGGTTACCCCTGAACGTGCCCAGCAGTACGAATCAGGCACAGTTGAAATCCCGGTCAGTTACCTGATGGATGTGGCTCACCTTTGCGGAGTCAGCCTGACTGTGCTGATTTCCGGCAGCGAGGCACACCTGACCAACTATGCATTGGTGCGCAACGGCAAAGGTCTTAATGTAGACCGCCGCAAGGACTACGATTACAAAAATCTCGCTTCTACATTCGTAGGACGTCGCATGGAACCTTTCATGGTCGAAGTGCCGTCCAAAGAGGTTTCCGAGATGAATTTCACCACCCATCGCGGGCAGGAGTTCATTTACGTGCTTGAAGGACGTCTTGAGCTTAGGCTCGACGATTCCGTGCTTGAGCTTGAAGAAGGCGATTCCCTCTACTTTGATTCCAATACTCCCCACGCCCTGCGAGGTCTTGACGGCAAATCCGCTCGCATGCTGGACGTCATTCTCTAGCGTGGCACCCATAAAATTCATCTAAATGGATTTTAAAAAAAATAAATAGATATTTATTTTTGGATGTCACGCTACAGGTCGCCAGTTGCTGCTCAGAGGTGTACACGCGGCCTGCGGTAAAAAACACGGTTTTTACATTTGAGAGTTTAACGTCAACCAACAGCAAATATCAGGATACAAAGCTATCCTCCGTGGAGATTTAAGATAATGGAAAAGCAGAAATACGGCTCTTACGAAGAGTTCTGTGCCGAATACAAGACCGAAGTTCCCGAGAATTACAACTTTGCCTTTGATTGCGTGGACAAGATTGCCGCTGAAGATCCCAGCCGCTTGGCAATGATCCACATCGGGCCGGACGGCACCCGCACTGAAAAAGATTTCGATTTTTTTTCCAAGAAGTCCGCACGCCTCGCCAATGCGTTAAGCAAGGCCGGAGTTGAAAAGGGTGACCGTATCATGATCATCCTTTACCGCCGCATAGATTGGTGGGTATCCATGCTGGCCTGTCACAAGATCGGTGCTGTGCCCGTTCCTTCTCCTAACCTGCTCACTGTGAAGGATATTCAATTCCGGGTGAATTTCGCCAAGATCAAAGGCATCATTGCTGAAGATTCCGTGGCTGACCGTGCTGATGAAGCTCACAAGAGCTGTCCCTCTCTTAAAGTAATGGTTCAAGCTGGAGAAGGTGCTCTGCATGACGGTTGGCTCGATTTCGAAACCGTCTGTGATGAAGCTTCCGATTCTTTCACCCGTCCGTCAGACTGCGCTGGCGGTGATGATTCCCTGCTTATCTTTTTCTCTTCCGGTACCACCGGACAGCCGAAAATGGTTGAGCATACTCACAACTACCCGCTGGGTCACTATGTGACCGGTACTTACTGGCATGATCTTGAGCCCGGTGATGTTCACCTGACCCTCGCTGATACCGGTTGGGGTAAGGCTGTCTGGGGTAAATATTACGGTCAGTGGATGGCTGGTGCTGTGGTATTCGTCTGGGATTTCCGGGGCAAGTTCGAGCCTTCTGAGCTGCTGCGTGTTCTGGCTGACAACAAGGTCACCAGTTTCTGCGCACCGCCTACAGTATACCGTTTCATGATCCGCGAAGATCTTTCACAGTACGACCTTTCCGCGCTCAAGCATTGCACCACCGCAGGTGAACTGCTTAATGCTTCCGTGTTTGAAGCTTGGAAAGAATCCACCGGATTGCCCCTCTACGAAGGTTACGGTCAGACCGAGTCAGTGCTCCAGATAGCAACTTTCCCCAACATGACCCCCAAACCGGGGTCCATCGGCAAGCCCTGTCCGGGCTGGGATATTGCGCTTATCGATACCGAAGGTAATCTCTGTGCGCCCGGTGAAGAAGGGCAGATCTGCGTCAAGCTTGATCCCCGTCCCGTTGGGCTGTTCACCGGATATCTTGATGAGCCTCAGAAGACCGAAAATGTCATGGTCGACGGTTACTACCAGACCGGTGACAAGGCTTGGATGGACGAGGACGGATATTACTGGTTCCTCGGCCGTACCGATGACCTGATTAAGAGTTCCGGTTACCGCATCGGACCCTTCGAGGTTGAATCTGCATTGATCACCCATGACGCCATTGTAGAAGCCGCCGTAACCGGTGTCCCCTGCGATGTGCGCGGTCAGGCTGTAAAAGCCACCGTTGTTCTCGCTCCCGGCTACGAAGGCAGCGACGAACTGACCAAGGAATTGCAGAACCACGTTAAGAAGGTTACCGCACCTTATAAATACCCGCGCATCATCGATTACGTGGCTGAATTGCCCAAGACCATCAGTGGCAAGATCAAGCGTGCTGAGATCCGCGCTAAGGACGAGGCTGACGCAAAGGCATAATGCCTCCGGCGGCTCTCCGAGGGCCAAAGAACTTTTTAGTTGAGCTTCGCTGTGTAGCTTGGCTAATCAGTAAAAATAAAGACCGCAATATCTTTCGAGATATTGCGGTCTTTTTTATTTGACCTGTCTATAACTTCATAGTTCATGTTAGGTTCATCGCATAGCTATGCATGGAGTTAAATATGGTTAAAACATCGTCAGGTTTGACTGTGGGGCGGTTGGCTAAAAAATATGGCCTCTCGCGCAGTACGCTGCTTTACTATGATTCAATAGGGCTGCTTTCCCCTTCTGCTCATATGAAGGGCGAGTACCGTTCATATGGTGCGGATGAGGAAAAACGTCTGGCTCATATCTGCCATTATCGCAGAGCCGGGATACCGCTTAAGGAGATCAAGGTAATTCTTGATTCGCCTGTCAGCGGTATAACCGGGGTGCTGGAGACGCGGCTCAAGGAATTGAATGAGGAGATTTCCTCCCTGCATGAACAGCGGGAGTTCATTTCAGGTATTTTGAAGAGTGGTTCGGCGGGGAAGTCCGCAAAGCTCGACAAGGCGGCATGGACCGAAGTGCTCCGTTCCTCCGGTTTCAGTGAAAAGGACATGGAGGACTGGCACAAGGCCTTTGAGCGCACCCATCCCGAGAAGCATCAACAGTTTCTGGAATATCTGCAGATACCGGACGATGAAATACGTCTGATCCGCAAGTGGTCTTCAGGACCGCAAAGGATCATCAAAATACAACAAATCAGCGAGAAATATATGAAATTATTTTTGAATTTTTTCGACACACTGGCAAAGCTCGGTCCAGGAAGCGTGGGGAGCACCAAGAAAGCTTTGAGCATGGTTCGAGGGCTTCCTGAAAAGGCCAAAGTCCTCAACGTCGGGTGCGGAACCGGAATCGAGACCATCGCCCTCTGCGAAGGTACGGATATGGAGTTCACTGCCCTCGATAATCGTCAGGCTGTTTTGGATGTGCTGGAGAAGGAAGCTGCCAACTCTGGCTTTACAGAACGCATTACAACCGTTCTCGGTGATATGAACGAGATGGATTATGATGCTGAATCATATGACATGATCTGGTGTGAAGGAGCCATCTTCATTACAGGGTTTGAGAACGGTGTTTCCAAGTGGAAGAAGTTCATCAAGCCGGGCGGTTATATCTGTTTGAGTGAACTGGCTTGGCTTAGTGATGAGCGTCCCGATGAAGCCGTGGATTTCTTCCAGAATATCTATCCGGAAATGAAGTCCGTAAGTGGCAATATAGAGATCATAGAAAGGCATGGTTACGAGGTGACCGGTTACTTCATCGAGCCGGAATCCGACTGGTGGGATATCTATTACGCCGAGATGGAACGCAATCTGCCGGGATACGCCAAAGCCAACAAAGACAATTCCGAAATGGGATTGCTGGAAGAGAACCTGCACCGCGAAATGGAAATCATGCGTAAATACGGGCATGCCGTGGGTTATGCTTTCTACATCGCCCGTAAGAAATAATAAGCAGCAATCTGCAGATTAATATAACCGCAACTATGTAGGCCACATGGTTGCAGACAAAGATCAGGAGAGCACAATGGATAAGGAAAAATGGACTGAAATATTCCGCGAAGCCGGATTCAGCGATGATGATATGCACAACTGGCATAAGGCTTTTGAAAAGCTTTATCCGGAAAAGCATCAGGCCTTCCTTGAGCACATTCAGGTCGGGCAGGAAGAAATCAAGAAGATCAGGGAATGGTCAAAATAGTTTCGGCTGTTGTCTGAATGTAAGTAAATCCCCGGTGCGTCCTAGTATGGTCGTGCCGGGGTTTTTTTGTATGCGGGAAAGACTTGATGTTTTGCCGGGATAAGGGGAAAAGAGAATATACAGGCTTCTGCAATGCTTACTATTGTGGATGACTGTACTCAAAACTTTGGAGATTAAAATGAGAACACTCGGAAACATCTTGTGGTATTTCCCTTTCTTCGGATTCATAAACGCGATCATGTTTTTCCTGCTCGGCTCACTGCTGGTGCTGACTGTTGTTGCTTCACCGCTCGGTCTGGGGTTGATCCAGTACAGTAAATTTCTGTTCGCTCCATTCAGCTGGTCCATGGTTTCCAAAGAGGACCTCAATATTGAGAGTAACCCGGCATGGGAAGCTTATTCTACAATTATCATGATCCTCTGGATTCCTTTCGGGATCATCTTCGCGCTGATCACCATCTGTCAGATAGTAGGTCTGGCAATCTCAATTGTCGGTATCCCGGTAGCCTTGGTTTTAGCAAAGTCACTGCGGACCATCTTCAGTCCTGTCGGTATGGTCTGTGTACCCGCCGTGGTAGCGAATGAAGTGCAGCGGCGTAAGGATGAGGCTGCTATTAATAAGCATATCCGCTAGTTGTTGAAGTTTTGTTGGAGATTTGAAAAGCCCCGTACTCGGATGAGTGCGGGGCTTTATGTGTGGCTGGGGAAAGCTGGTGTTTAAACGTCAGCACTACGTCCGCTATCAATGCGGTTGGCGATCCATGTTTTGATCACCGCCTGCCTATTGATGCCAAGCCGTTCGGCTTCGCGGTCGAGAGCTACGACCATCCATGCGGGGAAATCTACATTTACCCGTTTAGTGCCTTTGTTGGGGCGTGTTGCTTTTGTCATGTCCAAATGTTCAGTGATGTCCTGATCAGATTCAAAGGCTTCATCAAATTCTTTAGCTTTCATAGAGTTCCACCTCCTTCTTTCTGGAGCGGCGCACCGAGATTATGCGGATGGCTCCATTGCGGGGAGTTGTTACAGCAGACCAATGTTTGCCGCTGATCATGCCGATATAAAAATTGCGCGGTTCGTCTTGAGTCCGGGCCGGAATTTTCAAGAGGTTGGGGTCACCCCAAAGTGCCTGTGCGGCCTCGAAATCAATGCCGTGTTTTTCTAGATTGGCTGCGCTTTTGTTTTCATCGTATTCAAATGGTATACATATATTGTATATTCTAGGGTAGTGATGTCAAGGGTAGAGGCTGTATTCTTTGATAGCGGATTGACCTTCATAGGCTAAGCAAATACTTTGTGTTAAAGGAGTTTCTATGACTGCTGATAATTATAAATCCGAATTCCTGACTGCGCTTTTGAGCGAAATTGATGAGCGCAAAGCAGAGCTTGATGCATGCCGCGATTCCGTCAGTCCTCAGATAGTGGAAGCGCTGAATATTGAATATACCTACGACAGTAACCGCATTGAGGGTAACACCCTGACTCTGCGTGAGACCGATCTCGTCATCAATAAGGGGCTGACCATCGGCGGAAAGTCCATGCAGGAGCACCTCGAAGCGGTCAACCATTACGAAGCTATTCAGTATGTTCGTGAATTAACCGCAGATTCTTCAAATTTTTCAGAGAAGGTCATTAAGGATATTCATGGCATTATCCTGCAAGGCATAGATCGCGAAAACGCAGGCAGGTACCGCAGTGTTCCAGTTGCTATTTCCGGTAGTCGACATATTCCCCCGCAGCCGTGGCAGGTTCCTATCCTTATGGAGCAGATGGTTGCATGGTATGTTGAGAATGAACCTGTTCTGCATCCTGTTGTGCTTGCTGCGGAAGTGCATGAGCGTATCGCTACCATCCACCCATTCATTGACGGCAATGGGCGAACCGCACGCTTAGTCATGAACTTGATTCTGATGCAGCGCGGCTATCTGGTCGTTAACATCGCCGGGGATACTGAGAGTCGTCTGGCTTATTACAATGCCTTGGAGAAGCGTAATCTTGAGGATGACAAGATTGAATTTATTGAGTTGATTGCTGGGTATGTTTTGAAGAGTTTGTGTGGGGTTTTGGAGCGGGTGAGATAAATATTTATAAGGTCTTTCTTTTGTTGGAGATTTGAAAAGCCCCGTGCTCGTTTGAGTGCGGGGCTTTATCGTTTATCTTTGGAAGTTTAAAATTATAACTATCTATATTGCTTTTAGGTTGAGGGTTTTGCTATGAGTTTTTGATAAACAAAAATAAATATTCATATAGGGAGAGGGGTATGAAAGAGCTGTCAGTATCAAAATGGGAAAATCTCGCACAAGCAGAAGGAATGCTTTTTTTTGCGCAAGCTGTATGCGAACTGCTTGATGATTCCTCATTGGATTCATATAAAGCGCCAGCATTGAATCTGCATTTAAGTTTGTTCGAGCTTAGAACTCTTATTAAATATTATTGTAATGGGCGCATTAAAAAAGGAGTTTTAAATTTTTCGATTAATGAATGTAAAAATCATGTAAAGAATACCCTGATTTTTGGCCATAGTTTCTTAGGTAAGGTTAATCAGTATCTGACTGATATTGAGGCTACTTTATCGAAGCATGACGAGAATGTTAATCGTTCAAGATTGAAAAGTTTAAGTATTGCTGCTCGTACAGAGGTTGGGACTGTTTACTGGCAAAATTTAAAAGATAAATTATTAGATGCAGTAAAAGGCAATCGTGAAAAGAGTTCTATTTATGCACTGGCTGCTGATTTTGCAACAGAGGTGGGAAGGAGAGGTTTTTCTAGACAGTATGTTCTTGGAATAACTAAAAAGTTTTTTTTCAATGAAAGAACAGAGCCACTTCGGATTACAACATACGATCAGCTTATAGATTATTTACATTATTTTGATCAAAATAATCGTACGTGGAGCGTCTGTTTTAAGGCCTCTAGTTTACCTGAGAACTTACTCAGTTACTTAAAACCATTCGAGATCAAGCATGTTGAAGAGCGCCCTAAAGAATTTTATCGTGTGAAAAAATATACCGAGTTTATTAAGGGCAAAGGGCGAGATAGAGCTGTATATTGTGTGCAGAACGTTAAGGCTAAGGATCCGCATACAGCAAGAGATAGAGCTGAGGGCCATTTAAAGTTTTATGTAGATACTTGCCGTTTCCATAATCATGCAATTGAGTTCGAGATTCAAAATGATTCTTTTGTGTGTGATGTAGAGAATAAAAAATACTACAGGTTAAAACAAAGTAAGAAACCTATGGAGTGTGGGACTATTTTTAAACGGGCTGAGGGAGATGAAAGGTTAAAAACAACAATTGAAATTTTGCTAGGAAAGCATTTCTCAATAACAGCTGCGAGGGATTTTGCAAAAGTTTTAGACTTTCATCATGCAGCGATGATCAGTGCTAACGATGAAAATCAATTGTTAGATTTATGGGCAGCCCTTGAAGGTTTTCTCCCGTCACCTAACAGTGAATCTGACAGGATTGTTTGGTACACAGATTATATCATTCCTTCACTCGTTCTTAATTATAATGAGAAGATTTTTAGATGCCTAACGGATGATTTATGTAATGCTGGGACAAATGTGAATGAGTTTGTGCAGAGCTTGCCCATAGAGGGGAGCTCTTTTGTGAAGGTTGTTAATCTAGTTGTTGCGAGAGATTTTGATGATAAAAAAGAAGAACTTATTTCGTTGTTGGACTCTAATCCATTACTTAGGTATAGAGTTTATAGTCTAAATAAGAGCTATAAGAGTACAAAAAGAATTCGTAGAGTTATACGTGAGCATAGGCAAAAGTTAGAGTGGCATATAAGAAGAATATATACATTGCGTAATCATATTGCCCACAATGCATCCACGTTGCCATATCTTAGAAATTTGGTTGAAAACCTACATGATTATTTGGACACGTTGATAATCTCCGTAAGCTCAGTAGGCAAGCGGGTAAGAGTTTTTGATATACAAACAGCTCTTGAGGTGATTAAATCATCTGAAACAGAGTATATTAAGGGTCTGGAAGGTGAGCACAGGCTTACATATGAAGACTGTATTGATTACATGTTTGGGGCTAATAGTGTTTTAAGTCCATTTTATGATGAGTAATTCAAAAAAAGCCGGGCCTCCCAACGGAGACCCGGCTTTCATCATAACATTTTCAACTATCCACAACTGAACTTATTCAGCCTTCTCCTCATTGGATTCAGGCTTAGCTTCTTCAGATGCTTCGGTAGCTTCAGGAACGTCTTTCTTGGCGTGAATCATGTCTTTTCTATCTACATGATACTTATCAGCAGCGGGTTTGCCGCGATTCTCACGCTTTTTCTTGGGCGGCTCTACACTCATTTCGCAGCCTGCCATGTTGCGGGCGAAGACGAGGTATCCGGTGTGCGCTACCATGCGGTCTTCGGGGCGGAGGCGTTCTGCGACGGGCTTGTAGTGGCGAACGAGAATTTCGCATACTTCCTGCTCTTCAAAAGGCATGGTTTCCATGGCTTTGAGGAGGTCGCTGACCTGATTGGTGGTCGGCAGCAGGAAACCGCACATTGCGCCGGGGATTACTGCTTTGGGAATGTGGTGCAGGTAGTCCCAGGGGTTGGGTACGTCGAGGAAGAGGGCATCGCAATCGCTGGCGAGGAAGCCGTCTTCGATGTTCAGGTTGAACTGCTCAACGCGGTGCTCAAGTCCGGCCCATTCAAGGTTCTTGCGGACCAGCTTGTAAAATTCGGGGCGTTTTTCGTGGGTGTATACCTTGCCGGTATCACCAACGTAGTAGGCCAGAGCAGTGGTCAGGCCGCCGGAGCCGGAGCCTGATTCGACTACACGGGTGCCGGGACCGATGCCCAGTTTGAGCAGCAGGTAGCTGATCTCTTTGGGGTACATGATCTGGGTCTGGCGTTTGAGGCCCTTGATGATATCGTAAATGGTGGGTTTGAGGATCTGGTATTTGTTGCCCAAATGGGTTTCTACTACCTTTCCGTACCCGGCGGCGAGGATGTTGTCGGTGTACATCATGCCGTCATGTGTATGTATTTCTTCCCCGGCATTAAGTGTGCGCAGGTAGCGCTTGCCTTTGGGGTTTACGAGCAAAATTAGTTGTCCAGCTTCAAGCATTAGACTTCCTCCTGAATTGGTCTATGGCCCGATTACGGATGAAACCGCACAAAGTCAATATTTAATGCATTCAGAGGGCGGATAAAGCACCGTTTGCAGTGATGTATATACCGCTTGAGTTTTTTGACATTTAAGAATAAATGCTTAACTACCACATTGAATGAAATTTACCTTCGCGCAGCTATTTTTACACATCTCCCTCAAAAATCACAGTTGGAATTAAGAGGCTCGTTTGTTACGTTGACAACGGCGAAGTCTTTTTGATGAGAAAAAAGTGCGAAGCGCATCAAATTTAATTGATTTTTTTGCTTCTTGATGAGGCCGTTATGGGTTATAGATATGTCTTCGGGCCGGTTTTTTCCGGCAGGATAGGTCGTTCACTGGGGCTGGATCTGCTTGGACGCAGGGTCTGCTCTATGGATTGTGTGTATTGTGAAGTGGGCAAGACTGATCTGCTCACCAGTGAACGTGATGTTTATGTGCCCGCGGCTGAGATTCTTAGTGAATTGGAAAATTGGAAGCAGGAGGGGCATCAGCCGCCTGAGTTTATTACCCTTGGGGGACTAGGGGAACCGACCCTCAACTCTGAAATGCCCGAAGTGATTCGCGGCATAAAAAAACTTTTCCCGTCAATGCCTGTGGCCGTGCTGACAAACGCGACCGCCATGACGGACCCCGAAGTGAGAAAGGAACTGCTGGAAGCCGATGTGGTGCTTCCTTCCATGGATTCCCTTGTTGCTTCGGAATTCAGGGCCATAAACAGGCCGTGCAAAGGGACTGACCCTACGGCAATTGCCAAAGCCTTGATCGAATTCCGCAAGGAGTTCAATGGTAAGATTTTTCTGGAAGTGCTCCTTTCACGGGGATACAACGATTCGGACGAAAACCTCTCTTTGATGAAAGATTTCTGTTCCGAGCTTGCCCCGGACCGCATTGATGTGGTCACACTTTCGCGTCCCGGTACTCTGGAGAAGGCCGGTCCGGTTGATTCCGAGACCCTAGGCCGCTGGAAAAAGGTTCTTGATGCCGCGCCCTGTAAAGACAGGGATTGCGGACCGGATACCGGCGCAAAGAAAAGGAGCGGTGATGAGACCATTGCCCATGTGCAGGGCGAAGGCTCCCACGCATTTGACCGGATTCAGGCTTCTATCATGCGCAGGCCGCAGACAGCGCAACAGCTCGCCGGAGCACTTGATATCCCCTTGAAAAGGGTGGAACAGGTTCTGGAAGAACTGGAAAAAAGCGGCAGACTGCACGTCAGGCAAACTGGAAATGATATCTATTACGATTGCAGGCTTGACGAAGAATCATGACTTTAGCTGCTGAGTCCGGGGAAAATTTAAAAACTTTTCTTTGGATTAAAAATGACAGGTAAAAAGCAGAAGAAAAAAGAAAAAATGTTTATCAGTGTTCTTCCCGGTGAACAGGTGGAAGTTGCGCTGACTCAGGAAGGTCAGGTCATCGAGTATTACGTAGAAATGCTCCATCAGATCAAGACCAAAGGTAACATCTACAAAGGTTACATTCATAACATCGATGCCGCTTTGCAGGCGGCTTTCATCAACTACGGAGCCGAACGTAACGGCTTTTTGCAGGTTGATGAGGTGCATCCCGAATACTATCAGGGTGCCTACAAGCTCAAGAAAGGCCATCGTTACCCCCTGCTCCAGAAGGTTCTCAAGCCGGGACAGGAGATTTTCGTTCAGGTAGTGAAAGAACCTACCGGCAAGAAGGGTGCTTTCCTTTCCTCTTATCTTTCCATTCCGGGTCGCTATTTCGTACTTACCCCCGGACGTGAACAGATCGGTATTTCCCGCAAGATTGAAGACGAGAAAGAACGCGAAAGGCTCAAGGAAGTTATCGACGAGGTCAACCCCGGAGCCGGGGTGGGCGTTATCGTACGTACCGCCAGTAAGGGGCAGAGCAAATCCGCCCTGCGCCGTGATTTCAAGTTCCTGACCCGTCTCTGGAATGACATCCGTGAGAAAGGACAGGACGCCAAGCCGCCGTCCCTCGTTTATGAAGAAATGGGATTGGCTGCTCGTGCTGTTCGCGATTACTTGTCTTCCGACGTTGTGGAAATCTGGGTTGATGATCAGGAGACCCTTGAACAGGTCAAGAAGCTGGCAACTCTTTCTTTTCCGCGTCGTGCCAATCTGGTTAAGCTCCATTCCGATACCGATAAATCCCTCTGGGAACGGTTCAATCTGGTTAAGCAGATCGAGCAGATTTATGGTCGCGAGGTCAACCTGCCTTCCGGTGGACGTCTTGTGTTCGACCAGACCGAGGCTTTGACCGCAATCGACATCAACTCCGGCAAAATCGGTGGCGAGCGCAATTTCAAGGAAATGGCTCTCAAGACCAATAAGGAAAGTGCCGATATGATCGCCCGTCAGCTCAAGTTGCGTGACCTCGGCGGTCAGGTTGTTATCGACTTCATTGAGATGAAGGACCCCAAGCATTGCCGCGAGGTGGAAAAGACCATGCGTGCAGCGCTTAAGGGCGACCGTGCCCGTACTGATGTGGGCCGTATTTCCCGTTTCGGGCTTATGGAGCTGGTTCGCCAGCGTCTGGGATCATCCGCCATTGCGGTTTCCACTGAAGCCTGTCCCTGTTGTGAGGGAACCGGCATTCGCCGTAACATGGAATGGCAGGCCATGCAGGCCCTAAAAGATGTTTACCGCATGCTTCGCAAACCTAATTGTGAATCCCCGCTGGTCTACGACGCCGAGGAAGAGCTGGCTCTCTACCTGCTCAACCACAAGCGCGATGCAATTATCCAGTACGAAAAGATGTTTGATACCAAGATCAACATCGAAATCCAGTGGAATGAATAACTAATAAATTAGAGGGGGAGTGTTAAAGCACTCCCCCTCTAATAATTTAATAATATGTCCTCCAAAAGAATACTTCTTCATGCCTGTTGCGGTCCATGCTCCATCACTACAATTGATGCTTTGCGTGATCAGGGCTTTGAAGTCTCCGCATTTTTCTACAATCCCAATATCCACCCCTTGCAGGAATATCTGCGCCGCCGGGAAGGTTTTCTTGAAGTCTGTGAAAAGATGAATGTGAAGGTCATCGGCAGGCTGGATGAGTACGATTCCAAGAAATGGTTCCGCAACGCTGCTTTCCGCGAAGCCAATCGTTGCTTTCATTGTTATGCGGACCGTCTGGAGCGGACTTTTTCCCTTGCCAAGCGCGGCGGATTTGATTTTTACACCACCACCTTGCTCTATAGTAAATTCCAGCAGCATGAACGCATTGCCGAACTCGGAAAGGATATGGCCGGGAAAAGTCAATGCGAATTCTATTACTATGATTTCCGTGAAGGCTGGAAAGAAGGCATTGAACGCTCCAAAGACATGGGTATCTACCGCCAGCAGTATTGCGGATGTTTGTTCAGTGAAAACGAGCGTTATGAGAATGAGTTGAAAAAAACTAGCTTGTTTTAATGCTTCTCTATGGTTATTCTGTTTTAAGTGATTGTATTCGAAAGTAGTGCTACTGCTTTTTCCTATATTTCGACAGCAACAGAATGAGGTAAACATGGAAAAGCATCTTCTGGTTTGTGTCCGTGCGGATTCTACGGCTTCATATGCAGTCAGATTTATAAAGAATTTTTTCCACTCTCCTTGCGATGTACGTATGACGCTCTTTCATGTTGCCCCGCCGAAGAGTTCATGGAGTAAAGGATTGCGGGCAAAGGGCCATAGGCTGCTGGAAGAAACACGGCAGTGGTTTATTGATCACAATTTTTGCGAGGAGCACCAGATTGAGGTCAAGAGCTTCCATTCACGGGGAAATACAGCCCGTGAAATAGTGCAGGAAGGTCATAAAGGCATGTATGATGCGGTTGCTCTTGGTCGTCAGGTCCAGTCTGTCCTTGAAGAATTTTTCGATTACAGCGTTGGAAACAGGGTTATTTGGGAAGAGATTGACTTTCCGCTCTGGTTTTGCAAATGCCCACAGGAGATTCCTGGTAAGGATGTGTTGCTTTGCGTGGATGAGGATGCTCCTTCACAGAGGATTGCGGACCACGTTGGGTTCATGCTTGGGGATAACCCCAACCATGAAATCACCATGTTTCATGTCCATGATTCAAAGGAAAAGGGTGCGACAACTTCGGAAGATATTTTTGAGATTACCCGTGAACATCTTGAAGGTAACGGTGTCGCTCCGGAGCGTATTAAAGAGCTTGTTGTGGACGGTGATGATGTTGCCAAGGCTGTTCTGGCGCAGGTCGCTAAGAAACCTTATGCCGTTGTTGCTGTAGGTCGAGGCGAGCATGACAAGACTGCAAGAGAAAAACTTTTTCCCCGTTCACTCAGTGTGAAGCTTCTTCATGATTTGGAAGGAGCATCTTTGTGGATCAGCAGATAATGATAAGGATTTTAGTTGATGGGACTGACTCCCGCTTTTTTTAATGCCCCGCTGCTGCGTGGAGACGGCAGTGAGGCCAGAATCCTTCTGGTCTACATTCACGTGCCTTTCTGCAAACGCAAATGTAACTATTGCGCCTTTCATTCTCAGCCTTTTGAACAGGTCGGTTTTGCATGGTATATGAAGACCCTACTTTCCGAGATTGAACTCTGGGGCAAACGGCTTAAGAATCCACGCATCGGCACGGTCTATTTCGGGGGCGGTACTCCCAGCCTGATCCCTCCGTTTCAGCTTGAGCTGATCATGGATGCCTTGCGCAAGCATTTCAGCTTTACCAAGGGCATGGAAATCACCCTTGAAGCGAATCCAGATTCCGCCAATGATCTTTCATATTTCAAGGCCCTTTACGATATGGGCATCAACCGGCTCAGCCTCGGCTTTCAGTCACTTGATGACCGTAACCTAGAGATTCTCGGCCGTCCGCATTCCGCAAGGCAGGCAGCGGATTCATACTACATGGCCCGCAAGGCCGGGTTCGGTAATATCAGCATCGACCTGATCTGGGGGTTGCCGCGCCAGAAGGTCAAGGATTGGAATAACGAGCTTAAGGCCGTGGTTCAGCTTAAGCCGGAACATATGTCCTGTTACGGGCTGTCCATTGAGCCGGAAACCCCCTTTGGCAAACGTGCTGAAGCTCTGGAGATGGAACTCCCTCCTGACGGGGAGCAGGCCCGTATGTTCATTTACGGTGCCGAATATCTGGAAGCCATGGGGTATATTCAGTACGAGATTTCAAATTTTGCACGTATGGGTTTCATTTCCCGCCATAACCAAGGATATTGGGACCGTCTTGATTACCTTGGCCTTGGGCCTTCTGCTGTGTCCACAATAGGAAACCGCAGGTTCACCAATCCGCGCTATCTTGATGAGTATGACGCCGCAGTGCGCGGCGGATTTCTGGGAGAGGATTTCGAGGAACTCACCGATGAAATCAAGGCTCAGGAATTGATTATGCTTTGCCTGCGTACATCAAAAGGTCTTAAGCTTTCTGACTATACGGAACTTACCGGGCGCGACCTGACCAAGGAAAAAGCTTCCATCATCAGTGCCCTGCATAAGAACGGTCTGGTGCGTATGAGTTCAGGATTCCTGCGGTTGACCAAGAACGGCATGCTGGTTTCCAATTCTATCTTGGAGTCCCTTGTGTTTAGTTAGGGATAATTCAAGGCTCAATCCAGAATTCAATGTCTTCGGACCACCATGCGTTGTCCGGCAGGGAAGACAGGGCGTCAATGAAGCTGCTTAAGTTGCCGGAATCAAGCCAGTAATAACCGTCCTCTTCTTTAAGTGATTCACTAAGGTCCATGCTTACGGATGAATCAATTCCGATTATTTTGAAGAGCATACGCCCAAAAGGTTCTTCCACTTTGTAGGAGCTTACTCCCTGCGTGATGATTGCCGGGAAGAAGCAGGTCTTGTTCTTGGGGAATATTTGAACATCCATTAACGGGATTGGGTAGAGCAGGACGGCCTGCCCATGTTCTGCTGCAGGATCGTAGTTGAGGATGTATAGTTTCGAATTCATGGGTGGCCTGACCGAAAAGCCCATTTCGTCTCCGGGATTGAAGATCGGCATCATGCCTTGTTTAAAATTGATTCTGTTCCCGCCAGCCAGTTTGAAAAGTTTTACCTGTGACTGCTGACCTGATTTTCGGAGATTTTCCCTGCCGGTTAAAATTGCCGTGATATCTTCAACCTCACGGGCAAAATCTGTAGCCGGTTTTCTGGTCCGGGCCAGTTGCTTGATTTCATCTTCCGCCCTGCGGGTAACGGTTGCAGAAGCGATTGTGTTTCCGTTGACCGGATCAACTGCCTTTGCGGTAATACTCAGTTTTTTGCCACTGAGCACATAACTTCCCAGAATCAACACATCCGCACTCAGGTGCTTGCGCATCCATTCGTTGTAGTCCACGTAATATTCTTTGTGTTCACTCATTTCATTGTGCATGCGGGCCAGTTCCAACCGTTCTACAACAGTCCAAGTCCGCTCTTCATCCTTGACCAAGGCAAGGCCTACATATTCGGCAATTCTTTTCCCGAGTATGGAAGGCGCGAAGTTGTCGCGGGGTTCGAACTCAAGTACTCCGATTCTTTTGCCGTTCAGCAGATTGTTCTCTGCCAACTCTTCGGCAAGAGTCTCTCCTGCACGCTCAAGGTTGGACATTCCGTCAAAGAGCGAGCGTGCTTGTGCTGTTCCGCAGGAGAATGCCAGAAACAACAGCAGACAGCATAGTACAACTGTGTATCTCATCATCCTGTTATCTGTTCTCGGATGGTTCATTATTTGACCTTGCTCAGCTTGATTTTTTTGTCGCTGGTGATTTTGGGGTCCTGCTCAAGGTCAAGGGCGTTCAGCTTTGCCTTTGCGTAACTGAAGGCCTCTATCGTGTCGACCCAGCCGTCATTATTGCTGTCTGCGGGGCCCATCATGCCTTGCAGGAAAAAGAAACTGAATGCGCCCTGTCTGCCGGGGGCGTACTCTTCTGCTGGTCGGTCTGCTGCCGAGGCGGTGATAAATTGTTTCTTGCCCGAAAGCAGTTCCTTTTTTACCTGCGGTTTGATGAGTTTCATGCCTGATGCGGATTTTCCGGAACCGGAAAAACAGGCATCAATGATAGTCAGGATGTTCTTGTTTTTAATTTTGGAAAAACGTTTGTCCAGTTCCGCAAGGGATATTGCGGTCCGGGTGTTCAGGCTGTCCAAGTGTGCTTCGTAGGGAATGAGCAGGCCGTCCTTGATGGTGGTCTTGTCCGCAGCCAGCAGCGGGGAACCGTGCCCGGAGAAATAGAAAATAATTTTGGCTCCGGGATTCAGTCTTGCTTTGCGCTCCAGCCAGTCCAGACTGTTGAGCATGTTGCCGAGTGTGGCTTCGCGGTCCAGCAGTAGCTTGATGTGGGCCTGATCATTATTGAAACCGCACATGCGGGTCAGCATGCGTTGCATCTGCTTTGCGTCATTGGCGGCGAAGCGCGGACCATTTATGGTCTGGTATTTGTGAATACCGACAATTACTGCAAAAGACTTATTGTTAGGCTTGGCTGGGTTTTGCTGATTTGTAGAACTTCACTTTCTCCGGTAGCCGCCTGCATGGTTTCGGCGTTAAAAGCGCTGTCCGGCAGGGGCTTGGGAACGGGAATGTCTACTGAGTCATCCCACATGGCCAGAATCATTTTATCTTTGGCTTGATCAATGATTTTTGAGTCGGGATAAACGGAACTCAATCGGACGATATTTCCGGTTGCTGCTTCCCTGTTTCCGGCCCGGAACTGTTGCCATTGTTTTTCCACAAGGAACTCTGCGGCCTGATCAAGGTCTTTGCGGTCCAGTAGTTTGGAATTGCTCTCGGCAAAGGCCATGGCTTCCTCATATTTGCCTTGCCGGAAAAGGATGGCCAGTTTTAGCTGGGTGGCACCCTTTGTTTCACCCATGACTCTGGCCCAATCCAAGGCTTCTTCATTCTTGCCGAGTTTATAAGCCAACCAGCCGAGATTCTGGACCAATTTCTTGTTGGAGTGTTTCTTTTTATATAGATCGGACCAGATGGCATAAGCCTTGTCCGGTCTCTTGTAGCGGTAGTAGGCCAAGCCCAGATTATAGGCTATTTTCATGTCTTCGGGGCACCATTTATTGGCTTGCATGAGCCCGGCCAGCGATTTCTTGGGGTTTTTGTCGAATCCGTCTACAGCCTTGGCTGCAAATTCACGGGCGACAAGGCACATGTCCTTTTGGGCAAAAGCAAATGAGGACATAAGCATGAAAGCGGCGCATAAGATGATAATTGATGAAAATCTTTTCATAACTCCCCCGACTATACAATTAGTGCTCTTTTACAACCCTGAATCCGTCAAGGTCTTCTCCATCCCAGTCCTGAAATTTGTTTCGGTTGCCGCATCGGGCAAACTTCGGCTCGTTTATGAAGCTGCCTCCGCGGACAACCCGTTCATCACTTTTTCCTTTGTACAAAGGATTCTTGCGTCTGTGGTACGAGTATGCTTTGACATTGTACCAGTCTTCGCACCATTCCATGGCATTACCCAGCATGTCGTAGAGTCCGAACTGGTTGGGTTTAAATGTTCCTACCGGGGAGCTGGAAAAGTAATTATCTTCACAGGGAAAAACTTCCCTGCCCCGGTCGTATTCTTTCACGGCTGAACGGTCATTAATGTTGGCGTATTTGCAGGCCTCGGCTTCGGATTCGCCCCAGAAGAAGCGGGTATCTGTTCCTGCTCGGCAGGCATATTCCCATTCCGCTTCCGTAGGCAGGCGGAATTTTCCATATCCTTTACTTGAAAGCCATTGAGTGAATTTCTTGGCTTCAATAAAATTTACATAAACTGCCGGACGATCAGGGGTGCCTATGAGTTTTTCATCTTCTTCAAATGGGTACACTGTTTCAGGCTTGTACTTCCTGAATTGCCTATTGGTCACTTCATAACGGCCCATCCAGAAACCATCCACACAGACTTCGTGACTCGGTTTTTCATCCGCGTCCCCGTCTTTTTCAGAATCAGGGGTGCCCATCATGAAACAACCTTCAGGAATCCATACAAACTCCATCCCTGTGGTCGGTTCAGTCCAGATTTGCCTCGGCATGGGGGCTGCCTCCTGCAACGGTTCCCACCCTGTCTCAATGTTCTCAGATTCTGCCGCCATTAAGGGCAGCGTTGTCAGTAGGAGAAATGCAAAGGCTGCTATTGCTTGAATGACTATTTTCATGGATCATCTGCCTGTTCTTAAGGGCTGCGGACCAGCCGGAAGCCGTTGTAATATTCTATGGTATCATGTTTTTTTCCGGTTCTGAACGCAGAACGAAGATAGTTCGGGATACTGTACCAGCCACCGCCGCGAAGAATTCGTTTGGGGTTGTCGTTTTTTACGATCAGGGGATTCTTAGCCGGACCGGCTTGGTACCACTCATATGTATCCTCACACCATTCCCAGACATTACCGTGCATGTCATAGAGCCCGAAGTTATTAGGCTCGAAGGAGCCGACCGATTTAGTTCCCCCGTGCCAACTGGATGTGATCTGTTCGTAGGAATCCAGTCCCAGATAAACAGCCATATCCGTATTAAGCATGCTCCCGAATGAATAGGGAGTTGTTGTCCCTGCCCGACAGGCGTATTCCCATTCCGCTTCCGTGGGCAGTCTGAATGTTCCGACTCTCTTGGCATTCAATTTCCGGATGAATGTTTTGGCATCGTCCCAAGACACTTTTTCGACCGGGTCCATGGCTCCGTAATTGTAAAAGTGGGACGGGTTTTTATCCATGATGGTCATCCATTCTTCCTGCGTAACTTCATATTTTCCCATCCAGAATCCATCTACGCAGATTTTGCGCAGCGGACCTTCGTACTCCTTGCGCCCTTTTTCAGACTCCGGAGAGCCCATCATGAAACAGCCTGCCGGAACCCAGACAAATTCCATGCCTGTGAACGGCTCCATCCATTCTCTGCCGGGAGTTGCTGTAAAATCCATCCATTGCGCATCCAGTCCTATTTCATAAGCATGAGCATGTATGCTTATTGATAATGCGGCATAGAGCACGGCTATGGTCAGTATGACTTGTTTCATAATTTTCCCGCTTAAGGGTTTTATCAGGGACTGCGGACCAGCCGTAGCCCGGTTAGAATTTGTCGTTCATTTTGTTTATAGCCTCCTCTGAATGCTGAGCGCAGATATTCTGGACTGTTGAATCCGCTTCCGCCACGTACAACCCTGACGGGGTTGTCTGACTTGACTATCAGGGGATTTCTCGCTGGACCTGAGGGATACCATTCAAAAGTGTCCTCACACCATTCCCAGATATTTCCATGCATGTCATAGAGTCCGAATTTATTGGGACCCAATGTTCCAACGGCTTTAATCGATTCGCTGTCGATGGATGGCTTAATCTCATCTATATAATTTGCCTGATCTGTATTGATAGTGTCTCCGAAGGAATAGCGGGTAGTAGAGTCGGCTCGGCAGGCATATTCCCATTCCGCTTCAGTAGGCAGCCTGAATTTGCCCACACCCTTGGCATTTAGCTTTTGAATAAATTTCTGGGTGTCGTCCCATGAAACATTATCCATGGGATATTTCTCGAAGCCGGAAAAATAATAATAATCGGGATCCCGTCCCATGATGGTAACCCATTCTCCACGGGTTACTTCGTATTTACCCATCCAGAATCCATCCACACAGACCTTGCGCTGAGGACCTTCATGTTCCATGCGTCCTTTTTCCAATTCCGGCGAACCCATCATGAAACATCCTGCCGGAACCCAGACAAATTCCATGCCTGTGAACGGTTCCAGCCACTCAGCATTTACTCCTTTGTCAGAGGCGAGCGCATCAATGGTCATAAAAAGTGTCATCAGGACAGTTATGGTCAGTATGAATTGTTTCATTATTAACCCGCTTGATGGTTTGTATAAAAGTATACTTCATGCGGGCTCTTTTAGGAAGGATGATCAAATAAAAAGCCGCCAGTTTGGAACTGGCGGCTTTCTGTATGTCGCTTATGGTGATTTCTTCAGCTTAGTTCTCGGTCGCAAAATTCCAGTGCGGCCAGCACGGCTTTATCCATGTCGTAATATTTGTATTGTCCCAGCCTGCCTAGGAAGTGCACATTCTTAAGATTATCCGCTTCAGTCCTGTACAGTTCGTGCCGTTTGCGGTCTTCATCTGTATTGACCGGGTAGTATGGCTCTTCTCCCTGCTTCCATTTCATGGAGAATTCACGCGCGGTTACGGTTTTGCCGCTTTGATTCTCCCTTTCCGGGTGCAGGTGCTGGTATTCGTGGATGCGTGTGTAAGGTACCTCAATATCAGCGTAGTTCATGACTGCGGTGCCTTGATAATCTTGCACTTCCTCAATTCGGTATTCAAAGCGCAGGGAGCGCCATGTCAGTTCGCCATGGCAGTAGTCAAAAAATCTGTCCACCGGGCCGGTGTAGTAGATGGTGCAGTCTTCGGGAACAATCCGTTTCAGGTCGAAGAAGTTCGTATTCAGCTTGGTTTCAATCAGTTCATGGTCCAGCATGCGTTCGAACAGATTTGTATATCCGTCCCATGGAATACCCTGATAGCGGTCGGTAAAGTAGTCGCATTCATAGGTGTGCCGGAAAGGCAGTCGGGTGATGATTGAGGCGTCCAGTTCCTTAGGATCGCATTCCCATTGCTTGAGGGTATAGCCTTTGACGAAAGCCTCATAAAGTTCGCGTCCGATGAGGCTGATGGCCTTTTCTTCAAGGTTTTGCGGATTGGTGATGTTCTCTTCAGCGCTTTTGCTCTGGATAAAATCTTCCACTTCGTGCGGTTTCAAATTGATGCCGAAAAACGAATTAATGGTCTGAAGGTTGACCGGCATGTGGAAAGTGCGGCCTTGATAGGTGGTTACCACCTTATGTCTGTAACCGTTGAATTCAGTAAAACGGTTCAGGAAATCCCAGACACGCCGTTCCTTGGTATGGAAGATATGAGTACCGTAGCTGTGGAATTCAATGCCTGTTTCTGAATTGGTCTGGCTGTGGCAGTTGCCGCCGATGTGGTCGCGCTTGTCAATGACCAGCACCCGCTCGCCTAATTCCTCGGCAATGTGCCGTGCTACAGTACAGCCGGTAATCCCGGCACCAACGATAAGATGTTTGCAGTTTTCCATATGAAGTCTCCGGCAAAAAATTAAAGCCCGTAATATCTTTTAAGATACTACGGGCTTATTCTTCATGTGTCGAGCTTGCTAAGCAACTACTTCATGTACTTCAAGAACGGGTTGTCCTGTGAAAGGATCAGTCTGGTGTTCGTTTTGAGTCCTGCTTCATATGCTTCGAGGGACTTCTTGAATTCGTAGAATCTAGGGTCCTTGCCGAAGCTGTCAGCATATATTTTGGTTGCTTTACCTTCACCTTCACCGCGCATGATCTCTGCTTTGAGATTTGCGTCAGCTAAGGTAATTGCTCTTTCCTTGTCCGCCTGTGCAGTAATGCGGGCGGCTGCTTCGCTACCCTGTGAGCGGTACTGCTTGGCCATACGCTCACGTTCTGCGCGCATGCGTCCGTAAATAGCACGGGCGTTTTCAGGCGGCAGGTCGGTACGTTTGATACGAACATCAAGAACTTCTATACCGTACGTTTTGAGCAGGGCATTTGAAGTCTGGGTGACCTCTTCCATGATGGAAGTACGGTCACTGGAGATGATCTCGATCAGTGTGTAGCGGCCAAGGGCAACGCGGAGTTCCGCGTAGATAATATCATCCAGCCGTGCCTGAGCGCGTGGGATGGAACGCACGGTGCGGTAAAACAGCAAGGGATCGCTGATGCGCCACTTGGAGTAGTTGTCCACAACCATGTTTTTCTTGTCTTTGGTCAGAATTTCTGCCGGACGGGCATCATATTCCAGAAGACGTGAATCAAAGTAGATCACGTTCTGGACAAAGGGCAGCTTGAAATGCAGCCCCGGTCCCATGGGTCCGGATTTGGGCTTACCGAGCTGGAGCACTATGGCTTTCTCGGTCTGCTTTACTATGTATGCACTCTGCGCAATCCCCAGTACGGCAACAATAATCAGAATTGCCAGGGGAGCGGAACTTTTCTTGAGTAAACTCATGTCTTATCCCCTATTTTTTACCGGTTTGGATGGGAAGGGTGCTGCCGTCCAGAGAGAGGAACGGAAGAGCCTTCTTGGCCGAGTCATCGGAAAGAATGACTTTCTTGACTTCAGGATTGGACAGGATGTTCTGCATTGTTTCCAGATACAGACGCTTAACAGTAATGTCCTTGGCCTTCAGGTATTCCTTGTAGACAGCCATAAAACGTTTAGCCTGACCTTCAGCTTCACGTATCTTGGTTTCCTTGTACGCTTCTGCTTTGTTCAGGATAACCGCAGCCTGACCTCTTGCCTTGGGCAGGATGTCGTTGCGGTATGCTTCCGCTTCGTTGATGTAACGGCTCTTGTCCTCACGGGCGGATGCGACGTCCTTAAAGGCGTCTACAACCTCGTTCGGCGGATGCACGTTCTGCAACTGCACTGCCAGCACATTTACCCCGAGTTTGTAGCGGTCTACAATCTCCTGCAACAGGTTGCGGGTCTCGGTCTGAATCTGGAGCTTACCGGTAGTCAGGGCCAGTTCGATCTTGGTTTTACCGATGATCTCACGCATGGCCGCTTCGGCAGCATCCTGAATGGTTTTAGGCTGGTTGCTGACTTCAAAAAGGTAGTTCACCGGATCTTTGATCTGGTATTGCACGATGAATTGAACATCTACGATGTTTTCATCACCGGTCAGCATGAGGGATTCCTCAGGCACGTTGCGCGACTGGCCTTGGGTAAAGGATCGCGAAGAGCCATAGGAACGGAAGCCCACTTCCACACGTCTGATCTGTGTGACTTTGGGTTTCATGACCGATTCAATGGGAACCGGAAGATGGTAATGCGGACCCGGTGCAGTGGTTGTCACATACTTGCCGAATCTGGTTACCACACCGACTTCATCCGGTTCTACAATGTATACCCCGGAAAGAAACCAGAGCAGGATGATACCGATGATTATAAATTTGCCGCCCGGCAAGCCGGTTCCGCGGAGTTTCCTGATTGTGGAGTTGATATCGTCCACATTCGGCGGTTTCGGTGCTCCTCCTCCGCCTTTGTTCCTCTGCCGTTGTTCGGATAATTTGTCCCAGTCCCAGTTCATGTAAATTTGATAGGTGAGATAGACCGACATATCAAGGAAAATCGGATATGTTGGTCGGTATGTTAATGAAGTAATAGCCCCTGCACTAGGCCGAAGTTTCAGCGAGTGGTGAGAGCTATCAGGTCTTCCTGTGACGCATTAATAAATATGCACAGATTATATCAATTTTTTCTAAAGATAAAACTTTTTCTGGTTATCGGAAATTAAGTGGTACAATTTGTTCCGTTAGCTTATCAGGTCGAGAAAGTACTTGGCATCAGGATTATTTGAATCTTTATGCAAGGCGGCAGAAAATGCTTTCAGGCTGCCGGGCATATCCCCGTGCTGTGAGGCAATGAGGCCAATGATGACATCCACTTGCGGCAGGTCTCCGTAATTGCTGCGGATGAGTTCAGCCCTGCTATGGGCATCATCAAGGTTCTCCTGAATGACCATGTTCTTGGCCAGATTGTAGTGATAGGCCAGTTCATAATCCGTATTAAATGGCTTGTGTCCTTTTTCCACTTTCCAGCCTACTGAGGGAGTACGGTCAGAGAAATTGCAGTAAGAGCAGGCTTCGAGAGGAAAGCGGGAACGCCAGAGCACAAAGTCATGGTAATCGAAATTTTTCAGGTCATAGGACATGTGCGGACAATTCCTGAATCCTTCGCTGAGCATTCCTTCAGGGGCGAAGCGTTGGTAGCCTCCGGCACCGCAGCGGTGCACAGTCATATCGCGCAGCAGGGCCATGCAGTGAGAATTACCGCAGAACCGCTTTACTTCCCTTGGCTGGTCAAAGGTTTCCAGTTTATTGAAAATGGATTTTTGCGGGAACTGAATGCGGACATGAGGGTTGTATTCTTTGATCAGCATGGCTATGCGGTATGCTTCGTCATAGCCGCCGAGCCGTTTTTCAATGGTCGGGTAACGGGAAATTTTGACCAGCGACATCAGTTGCCAAAGGTCCTTATAGGCCCGCACAGCATCTTCGGAAAGCCAGAAACCGTTGCTGGTGATGACCATGGGGCGTTTGTATCTTTCGTAGATCTGGAAAGCGAAGCGGGTGATATCCGAATGCAGGAAAGGTTCTCCGCCCATGAGAGAAATTGCTCCTAGGTGGAAGCGGTCTCCAGTGAGGATCTCAAGGCCGGGAAAATAGTCACTGGCCTCGTATTCCTTTTCCGGGCAGAAAGGGGAATAATTATGGCACCAACGGCAGTTATTGTTGCAGTGGTCGACTGTATGGATTTCAACGTATGGTATATCAAACATGACTTGCTGTGCGGTTGCCTTTTTTATAGATTATAGTGTGATAACTGCTTTAGATACATACTCTCAATCCGGTTCTACTGCAAGAACTGGGTATTTTTTAAGAAGCCGAAACGAATTTATGGTTAACGGAGATATACGATGAAGGAAATTAGCAGAGAAATTTTCAGGGCCTACGATATTCGCGGTGTTGTAGATCAGGATTTTGATGAAGAGTGGGTTGAACGTCTCGGTCGCGCGTGCGGTACATGGTTCCGCTCCAAGGGGTGGGACCGTGCTGTGCTGGGCCATGACTGCCGCCATAGTTCCCCTGCTTATCAGCAAGCCGTTGGCCGGGGGCTGAATGCTTCCGGTGTGGACGTGCTTTTCCTTAATCTTATCCCTACTCCGGCACTGTATTTTGCAGCAAAGAAGCTGAACTACAAAGCCGGGGTGATGATAACCGCCAGTCACAATCCGCCGGAATTCAACGGCTTCAAGGTCTGGGGCGGCGAGACTACCATTCATACCGACGATATTCAGGAAATCTACAAAATAATAGAGTCCGGTAATTTTGCTGAGGGCAGCGGTATGGCTTCCTATCATGATATCGTGCCCTATTATATTGAAGACCTGCTTTCAGATATTAAATTGGAGCGTCCGGTTAAGGTTGTGCTTGATGGCGGTAACGGTGCAGGAGGGCATATCGCTCTTAAGCTGCTCCGTCAGGCAGGTGCTGAAGTAATTCCGCAATACTGTGAACCGGACGGCGATTTCCCCAACCACCATCCTGATCCGGTTGTTGCCGAATATATGGGCGACCTGTTCAAGGCCGTTGTGGAGCACGGAGCTGAAGTGGGTATCGGTCTTGACGGTGACGCCGACCGTATCGGGGCTGTTGATGAACGGGGGAATCTTGTACCCGGAGACAGGCTTGTGGCTCTTTATGCCCGGGAAATGCTGGAGCGTAAGCCCGGTGAAATTGTGGTGGCCGATGTGAAATGCAGCCATCTGTTGTTTGATGATATTGTCGAGCATGGCGGTAAGCCGCTTATGGCCCGCACCGGCCATTCTGTAATGAAGGCCAAGATGATTGAAACCGGAGCCGGACTGGGCGGAGAGATGAGCGGGCATATTTTCTTTTCCGACCGTTTCTATGGTTTTGATGACGGGCTGTACTCTGCCTTGCGTTTGCTGGAGATTCTTTCCCGTTCCAAGGAACCTGTTTCAGGCATGTGGGACGGCTGGCCGCAGACCTTCTTTACCCCGGAGCTGCGAGTTGAATATCCCGAAGAAATCAAGTTCAGGCTGGTTGAGAGGGCGGCAGAGGAACTTGCCAAGGATTACGAAGTCATTGATATCGACGGGGTTCGCATAGTCTTTGAAGGAGGCTGGGGCCTTGTTCGAGCCTCTAACACTCAAGCAGCTCTGACCTTGCGTTTTGAAGCATCTTCTCAGGAGCAGCTCAGGGCGATAAGGGAGAACGTAGAAAAACTGCTTGATCGATTGGCCGCAGAGCTTTGTGCATAGCGGCCATTTTTACAGGAAAGCAAATACTTGCTACCATAAGGACTTGAAGGTAAGCCTTTTCATCTGATTTAAACACCAAGCAGAACAAGGTATAATCCATGGCATTGTTTATTAAGCCCCAAGGAAAAACCGGTACGGAAAAGTTTTTCAGGATGATCGGGATGATTGTCGTTCTCGGTCTTGTCGTCTACGCCTTTTGGATGAACAACCAGTCCACGCTGGAAAAGATACAGGCTCGTAATGCCCTCTGGGATCAGACCAAGGTCTTGAATGATTCAGAGCGGGATTTCATTCAGGGATTCATCAGGAGCATGCGAGCAGAGTTCGGAGTGAAAGCCCGTGTGCAGATTATTCTTGATCCGATCACCGAACAGGAAGTCGATCCCAAGGAATTATTGATCGTAATTTCCCCGCCTGCTCAGGATGTGGGCATGTATTTTCCGGGCCTTGTGCGTCATGCCTTGGGTAAGGGATTTATTTCCGAGCTTGAAAACAAGCATTTTGAAAACCATTATTCTGATGAGGAGTGGCCCGCATCGCTCATGACCTGTCTGTCCATGATCTGGGAGCGACTGGTTGATGTTGATTCCAACCAGACTGTTCCTAAAGTTTATACAAATGGAAATAACAGCATACCTGACCCTGAATCATCAGCCCACAAGGAATAAAAACAGTTAATGTCTAAGAAGAAACTTACCATTTATACAGACGGCTCATGCCTCGGTAACCCCGGTAAAGGCGGCTATGGTGCTGTTCTCCTGTTCAACGAGCACCGCAAGGAACTTTCACAGGGGTATAAAAAGACCACCAATAACCGCATGGAGATGCGGGCGGTAATTGCAGCTCTGACTGAGCTTAAGGAACCTTGTGAAGTCACTCTCTATACAGACTCCCAGTACGTGAAGAATGCTTTTACCAAGAAGTGGATCGATAACTGGCAGAAGAACGGCTGGAAGACCGCCGCTAAGAAGCCGGTCAAAAACAAGGACCTCTGGTTGCAGTTCATTCCCCTGCTGGAGAAGCACGATGTAACTTTTCGTTGGGTCAAAGGTCATGCCGGGGACCCAGAAAACGAACGGTGTGACGACCTGGCCCGTACGGCAGCATCCTCCGGCGATCTGATTGAAGACGAAGGCGCATAGACAAAAAAACGGGTTGGAAGATTAATCTTCCAACCCGTTTTTTGTGCTATTTTATAACATTCGCAATATCGTTGTAGATTGAAGTCTTCTTAACAAAGTCAGGCTTGCCGTCCATACTGGTATCTACGGCTGACGCATCCACGAAATCAATGCCCGGCAGGTCTGCATTATTCACGACATCTCCAAGCCTGATTCCTGAACGTTCCTTATGTGCTAAAGCCAGCTTGTCGTCTCTGTTGGACATGTAGATTGTGATATGAGCGCTGGTGTTGTGCATCTTTGGCAGTATCATTGCCGCAAATTTATTGCGGTTGATGTCCGGTGCAGTGAGGATGAGTTCCCGGATACGGGACATGTTTTCGCGGCTTAATTTTAGCTTGGTTAGGGCTTCACATAGCGGTTCGCAACCCATATTGCTACCGATTAAGAATATGTTTTCCGCTGTGGATTCTTCTGTCACAACCTTTAGAAATTCAGTGAGCTGCGCAACGGCATAGTCCGCGTTTTGTTCATCCTGCATGTAATCGAGCTTATCTACCTGTGCGGGCCAGCTGAAAAAGAGCGGTGCGCCCTGATATTGCAGCTGATAGCTCATGCGTGCTGTGCGTTTTGCGGCTTCTGCAAATGAGATATTGAAGCCGTGTACGAAGATGAGGGCGGAATTCTCCGGATTCGCTGCCAAGCGTTTGGCGATAGATGTTTCAAAGGAGCGCTGGGGAAGCTGGCGGACATCTGTGACTTCATAGTTACGCGCCGGACTCAACCCGTAGGAGGTCATGGTAAAGCGTGATTTCTTGAGTTCCTTGGTTCCCTTATCGTAAGGTACGGTCACTGAACATGCGCCCCAACTAAGATCGCCCCGTTCCTCTCCGAAAGCTTTTGCGGGTACAGTACTTCCGCTGGGTTTGCGGTCTGTTCCGTAAAATAGTTCGATTTCTTGAAAAGGACGTTCTGTGGTGAGGGCCTTGGTCAGGTCGGCACTCCACTTGTTGAAGCTGTCGGTACTGCTTTTGGAACAACCGGAAATCAGGAGCAGTGAGACAAGAGTCAGGGCAATAGTTGCAGCTCTGGGAAGGAATATTTTTTTCATACCGGAGCGACCTCCTTTAATGTGCGCTAAGGATCAGACTTTTATGTCTAACCCTTATAACACAACAAAGGAATGCCGCAACCGGATTGAAAAAGTACTAGTTGTAGTTCGCTATCCAGTTATGGGGAATGGACCAGCAACCGTTCTGTGCTGAATCAACAAGGGCATCCAGCAGGCGGGCAACTCCGTATTCATCACAGGCGGGAATGTGCAGATCGGCTGCAGGCAGTGCTTCGGGGGCTGCGTTGGCAACTACGGCACTTAAGCCTACATGGCCGAACATGGTCAGGTCGTTCTCGCTGTCACCGATGGCAATTGAGTTGAGGTCGGACCAACCCGCTTCTTTCATGATCTGCATCATGGCGGAATGCTTGCCGTGACCTGCGGGACCGATTTCAAGGAAATCCTCGGCAGTGCGAACGCAGCTCATACCGTATTTTTCGGCAAGGTTGCGGACCATTTCGCATTGCTCGGTCTGGTCGCGATGGGAAAAGGTAAGAATCTTGATGGCGCTCTTATCGCCCGGAGTAGGGCCGGTTTGGGGCAGGGTTTCGCCTACCATGACAAAGTCATTAAGCTCTTTGGGAGTCAGTTCCGCACGGGTCCAGATGCCGTCGCTTACATAGGTGGCGTAGTTGACGTTTGCTTCAAGTAACGCGTCTTCTATGGCTTTGAACGTGGTTACTGTTTCTCCGAAAACTTCAAGTTTTCCGTTTCGTACAATGACAGATCCGTTAACACCGGCGTGGGGAGTATGGTCACCTACACTGCTGATCAGGTGCGGAACGCTGATCATATGTTTTCCGGTGATGAGTGAGAAACGTCCGCCCGCTGTGGTGTAGCGGTTGATTGCATTGAGGGATCTGCGGTCGATGGTTTCACCCGGTTTGATCAGGGTGTTGTCGATATCGCAGAAAATCCATGGAAGAGTCTTGCCCTGTGCGCAGGCAATAGTTCTGGTAAAGTCCTGCTGGTTCTGGCGGGAGTAAGGCAGAGTCTTGCGTGCGATGGACGGTGGTACGGAATCAAGGCCGAATCTGTTTTCAAGTTCAACGATGCGCTGGCCAAAGGAATATGATTCTCCCACAGGCGAGGTTCTGAAATCGCAGTAGGCTACTGCTTTGTAAATGGGGCAATCATAGTTGGGGCCGGGAAACTGAGAGTATATTTCCTTCATTTCAGGCATGCTCTCAATTTCAACCGGAGTGCTGGAATGCCAGAGGACAGCCATAATCAGGTCTTCCGGGGCATTGCAGTGGGCAAGGTAGGCCGCACCGTCAAGGGGATGAAATCCGGTCTTGTTCAGCTTTTCGGAATAGCCCACATCATGGAAAAGGGCAGCGGTTACTACTTTCTCCGCAGTTGCAGCATCGTAGTCCATCTGGGCAGCAAGCCTGCGGGCAGTTCTACAGGCCTGACGCATGTGTGCCAGCCTGGTTGAATCTGCCGGAAAAAAAGAAGCCGCAAGTTCGTCAGTAAGGTTTTCAGATACTGGACCAAGCGGTTCAGGGAAAATATTTTTCAGAATAGAAGATATGTTCATAAATAGCTCCATTTGCCGCAGATAGCGGCGAAGCCTAATAAAAAGGTTTTGGGATTCTTAAACCCTTTGCAAAGGGTTTAAGCCGCCGGAGGCATATGAATTCGTAATTATTGCGACTGTAAAGTCAAGCGACATTTGGGTCGCAAAAAGATAAAGGCCGCTGGGAAAAACTTCCAAGCGGCCTAAAATATTCGTATTTGCGTTTTCGTTTTTAATTAACTTTTTTTTCGGTTTCGAAAACAAGCTTGTCGAAAACACCGTTGATATCAAGATGGGTGGTGTCCACGAGGATAGAATCTTCGGCGGGCTTGAGCGGAGCTACCTTGCGGTTGCGGTCCTGATCGTCGCGGGCGGCGATTTGTTTGATCAGTTCTGCCATCTCTGCGGGCTTGCCCATATCCTTGAGCTGTTCGAATCTTCTGCTGGCGCGTTCTTCGAGGTCTGCATCAAGGAAGAATTTGCAGGGTGCCTGCGGGAAAATGACCGTACCCATATCTCTTCCCTCGGCAATGAGGGAAGTGGTCTCGCCGATGGCACGCTGGGCAATTTTCTGATATTCGCGCACAGCCGGGATCTTGGCCATATTGGAGGCCCACATGCCTACTGTTTCGGTGCGGATTTCATCGGTCAGCGGAGTACCGTTCAGGCTCAAAGTAGAGTCGGAACCGCTGCCGGAGAGGGTGAACTCAAGGCCCTTAAGAGCTTCGTCAAGCTTGTCTGCATCCCAGTCCCAAGCTCCTTCGCCTAGTTTCCAGGCGGTTCCGCGGAACATGGCTCCGGTATCGAGATAGGCGATCTTAAAGCGGTCGGCCAGCCGTTTGGCAAGGGTGGATTTCCCCACACCGGCGGGGCCGTCCAAAGTTATGATAAAAGGTGTGTCCATTAAAGGACCTCCTTAAGTGTTTCTAAGAATACTTTGTTCTCGTGGTCAGTTCCCATATTGACCCGGATGTATTCGCCAAGGCCGAAGCTCTTAAGCGGACGTACAATGATGCCCCGTTTGAGCAGGTCTTCAAACACATCCATGGCATCGCGGGTGGGCTTGAACATAATGAAGTTGGCTTGGGAATCAAGTACTTCACAGCCCATTTTGCGGATTTCTGTTGTGAAAAGTTCACGGCCGCGCAGAACCACGTCTATTGTTGTATTGAAAAATGTTTCGTCTTCCAGCACGGCAATGGCAGCTTCTTCGGCCAGCAGGTTCACGGTAAAGGGCGCACGGGCACTCTTGATGTAATCTGCAAGCTGCTGGCTCATGATGCCGTATCCGATGCGCAGTCCGGCCAGACCGTATGCCTTGGAGAAAGTACGGGTCAGCACGATGTTGGGGAATTCTTCCAGCAGGGGACGCATGTCGTATCTTTCCGCCGGACGGGCGAATTCTATGTATGCTTCGTCAATGACCAGCAGTGTCTGTTCGGGGATGGAAGCTGCCATTTCGCGCACTTCATCAACAGTAACAGCCAGCCCGGTAGGGTTGTCCGGAGAAGTCAGGAACACGAGTGCTGTTTTCTCACTGACAGCGGCGGTAAGTGCCTTGAGAGGCTGCTTGTGACCTTCTTCGCGGGGAATCTGACGAAAGTTTACTGCACAGAGATGGGACATGAGACGATACATGCTGAAGCATGATTCGTAGGTTATGACTTCGTCCTGTCCGGGATTGGCCTTGATGCGTACCAGCAGGTCGAGGACTTCGTCTGAACCGTTGCCGCTGATAATCTGTTCTTCGGAAACACCGGTGCGTTTGGCAATGGCTGCATTCAAGCGCGGGTTGCCGTTATGAGGGTAGCGGAAAACCGAAGGAGCATGACGGTTAATGGCTTTCTGGGCCATGGGGGATGCGCCCAGCGGGTTTTCGTTGCTGGCGAGTTTAATGACGGTGTCGAGACCGTATTTCTCTTTAATTTCCTCGATGGTCAGGCCCGGTGCATAGGGCTTTGAATCCATCATATCAGAACGGACTTTGATGGCGGACATGCTGGAATCCTCGATAGATGTGATTGATTGTGATGCGCTGCGCGCTTTTTGAATAAAAGATGCCTTCGGCGTCCCTGTCGCGGCCTAATAAAAACAGGGACAATTTAAAAATGAAGGTCCGGTTTTATTAGTTTGGAACGGTGAATTTGTCAAAATATACTGCAGTTGACAGCTTAAAGTCATGGAAGTAAAGATTTTCTTGAAGACAAAGTTATTTTAAGGAGATTTTATGTTTATGAGATCATTGGAGATTGTACCGCAAGTTGCCGACAAAAGGTAGCAAGCTGGTAGCAGAATGATCTGGTTCTGCCTTGGCAGAACATTATGATTCTATCAGAGGAACATTTCTGTTTCCTTTCCGGCTTACGCCGCACCGGAGCTCTGGTTCGAGTTCCGCCTCTATTGCTGTTCCCAATTTTTGTCGGTGACATACCATATGTGATTCATGCCTGTTTTTTATATTTCAGGTTAATGGACAGGTGCGTTTTTTGGCTTTGTCCGCCTGAAAGAAACATTCAAGTGAACATTTCTGAGTCATGGTGGTTTAGTATATGCTGGGCTGTCATGTTTCAGATTATCAATAAATGGTAACACCAAATGATGAATATTTTAGAATTAGCAGAAAGCTTATCAAATCAAACAAAACTCAAAACAATGGGCTGGTCTGATTCATTTCAGGAAATAGTTTCTGACACGGATATCCCGGCAAGGGTCGTTAGCGTGAACAAAGATATCTTTCTTGTGAGTCAGGGCAGTGAGGATATACAGGTAACACTTTCCGGAAAGGTGCGTCACAGGACGGGGGAGGCGGATTCTGAAAAACTGTTTCCTGTTATCGGTGATTGGGTTCTCTTGCGGGATGTCGTGATAGACAAGGTTCTGCCCAGACGCAATGCGCTCTCGCGCGGTGCTGCAGGGGGACGTGGCAAGAGTCATGATGTTGCTATGAAAGAGCAGATCATGGCTGCCAATCTGGATACGGTGTTCATTGTTTGCGGCTTGGACCGCGATTACAATGTAAGGCGTATCGAGCGTTATCTGACTTTGGTATACAACTGCAATTTATCCCCTGTAATAGTCCTGACAAAAGCGGATTTACATGAAGATCCGCTGAGCTGCGTAGATGAGGTTGAATCCGTTGCCTTCGGCGTTCCCGTCCATCTCGTGTCTGTTGATGATGAAAGCGGGGTTTTGGAGCTGGAGCAGTACCTGTCTTCGGGCAAGACTGCGACCATGGTTGGTTCGTCCGGGGCTGGCAAGTCTACGCTCTTGAACAGGCTTTACGGCAAGTCTGTGCAGCAGACAGGAGCTGTCAGCCAGAGTGTGGGCAAAGGACGGCATACCACAACTGGACGTGATTTGATTGCCATGCCTCAAGGTGGATTGCTGATAGATAATCCGGGGATTCGCGAAATTGCGTTCTATTCCGAAGACGGAGGAGTCGAAAGCTCCTTTGCTGACATTGAAGATTATGCCCTCTATTGCCGGTTCTCGGATTGCGATCATTTGAATGATCCCGGCTGTAACGTGCTGCAGGCCGTAGCGAGTGGTGAGCTTTCTGCGGAACGGTTGGAAAGCTATCGGAAAATGAAACGAGAGCTTGATTATGTCTCACAGCGACAGCACAAAACTGCCGACCGTATCGAAAAAGAGCGTTGGCGCGATGTTGCTATGAAAATCAAAGCTGTTAATAAAAATTGGAAACGAAGATAGATTTGGTTTGTCTCGAAAGAGATGAATCATGACATGGCGGTCATGCCGAAATAAATCATATTTATTTTAAGAATTCATGACCGCCCGCTCATGTCAGTCACACCGAAATAAATCATATTTATTTCAAAAAAAACCAAGCCCCCCGCTCATGGCTAAACGGGGGGCTTTTTTGAGGTTAGTGAGGTCGACCTTTAGATCGGGGTGATGATCTTAAGGTCCGTTATAAGGTTTTGCCTAGGAGGGTCTGACAGTCAAAACAGGGCTCTTGGCGGACTTAACCACCTTTTCAGCAACTGAACCGAACAGGATGCGGTCGATTCCGGCACGTCCATGGGTTCCCATGACGATCATGTCTGCATTCTCGCTTTCAGAAATAGCTATAATTTCTTCAGCTGCATAACCGGTAACAACCTTACCGCTGACAGTTACATCCTTAAAATTCTCGGTGATGAAAGTTTCCATTGTCGAGTCAGCACCAGTTACAATTTCGCCAACGAAATTTTCAATGGAGCTGGGTGGTACATGGAAACCCACATATTGATCCAGTGACGGAGCCACGTAAAGGCAGATGATATCTGCTCCCAGAGTCTTTGCCAGGGTGCTAGCGTATTCTGCTACAACGGGGCTGTGATCCGAAAAGTCCACTGCACAGAGTATCTTCTTGATTTCAGCCATATGCTACCTCCATAATGTTTGTGCATGGAAAGAAAGTGCATTCTAAAATTTCTTACTTCAAATGATATCTGATTATTACCGACATGGACAAGCTTTTTCTTATACTTTATCCTGCAGGAGGAAAAAATGTCTTACTGTGGTTGAATACAAGCATGAAGGGGCAGTTTTTTCCGAGCTTATAAGAAATGTAAAGTTAGTTAAATCAGCCTATTGAGTGAAAGTCTAGACTTTGGCAAGGTCATTGCATAGTGTTGGGTGAAACCAAAGGCTGAGGAGTATAATATGAAGATAAGTCCTGAACAGATTGAAGCCTTAAAGCTGCAACAGCAGCAGGAAAACAAGGCAAAGAAGGTTGACGGGGCAGCGTTCGGCGAATTCCTTAATCAGGAAGTTCAGCAGGGTGCAGCGCAGAAAAACAGCGCAGCATCAGCACCGCCGGTGCCGGGTCTTCAGGTCAATCCCCTGTTGCAGGTGCAGCAGGCCGCTCAAGTTCAGCAGACCGCTCAGGTCAGCGAAAGTGAGTTTGTCGGCAAGGTGGAAGACCTTTTCGGAAAGCTTGAAAGCTATGCCCAGCAGCTCGGTTCCTCTGCGGAGGGCGGGTTGAAGCAGGCCTATTCGACTCTTGAAGGTATTCAAGGTGGAGTTGAGTCCCTCAAGAAGGATTGGCCCGGTGTGCAAAGCGAGAATCCGGAACTCGGTTCCATCGTATCCGAACTGGAAACTGTAGCCGTGACCGAACAGATCAAATTTAACCGGGGAGATTACGTATAGTCGCTCATACGTAATCTTCCTGCGTAAGATCTTTTCTTACGCGAGAAAGCCGCTTATCCTTATTTGGGTAGGCGGCTTTTTAATGTTCTGTGATCGATAACTGTCCGGCTCTGTGTTCGATAGCTGACGGAAGTTTTTGAATTGTCTTTTGAGATGGATAATGTTTGTTGTTTGAGATCAACATGGATTTCCGAACACAATAAAGAAGCCCCCTGCCTCGTAAGAAGCAGGGGGCTTTCAAGTTCGGTAATCAATCAGTGACTAGTCTTCAGTAGTCAACTGGCCGACTTCGCGCTTAACGTCTGTGGCAATCTTGTAAAGGAAAGTCAGAGTCAGTGCGCCGAGTGCGTAAACCATGAATGAAATCATGAGCTCTTTACCGGTGGGCCAGTAAACAGTGATTTCATTGAAGGGGTTCGGTGTGAAACCACCGATCAGCAGGCCGAGACCCTTATCAATCCAGGTTGCGATAACGAGGATAGCGAGGGACCAGGGCAGCAGCTTCTGGTTGTAACGCAGTTTGGGCGGAATGAGCAGTGCGAGGCTGAGAATAGCGAAGCATGCTGCAGTCCACATCCAGGGTACCAGTTCGTGGTGGCCGTGGCTACCGGCGAAGAGGTATGCGATGGAGTGGATATGTCCGGGCATATTGGAGTAGAATGCGGTGAAAACTTCAAGCAGGAAGAAGAAGACGTTCACGCACATTGCGTAAGTGATAATAGTTGTGAGAGTTCCGATTGCGCCTTTGCCGGGTTCGTACTTGGTGATCTTGCGCACGAGGAAAACCACGAGCAGCAGGATAGCAGGTCCGGAGCAGAACGCAGATGCCAGGAAGCGGGCAGCCAGAATGGCGGTGAGCCAGTAGTGGCGGCCGGGCAGACCGGCATACAGGAACGCGGTAACGGTGTGGATGGAGAATGCCCATACAATGGAGGTGTATACCAGAGGCTTAACCCATTTAGGATGGGATACGCGCTGGCGGTCACACTCAAGGCAGGTCCAACCGATTACAACGTTCAGGATCAGGTATCCGTTCAGAACGATCATATCCCAGAAGAGGATAGAGTTCGGAGTCGGATGGAAGATGATGTTAAGCATACGCTGGGGCTGTCCAATGTCGACGATGATGAAACCGAGACACATGACAACGGCAGCAATAGCCATGAATTCACCCATGATTACCATGCCTTTGAACTTCTTGTAATGATGGAAGTAGTAAGGCAGTACGATCATAACACCGGATGCGGCGAGACCGACAAGGTAGGTGAACTGTGCAATATAGAAACCCCAGGAAACATCACGGTTAAGACCGGTGATGGTCATCCCTTCCTGAAGCTGGGTCAGATATGTGCAGAAACCGGCACCGATTATGAGCAGCAGGAAACCAATCCAAGCCCAGTATTTCGGTCCGCCTTTAAAAGCTTTTTCGAGCATATCAGGCTTCCCCCTAAATGATGTAGTAAACGCCGGGCTCAGTGCCTGCGGTTGGTTTTCTACGGATGGTGAAGTTCTCACGCAGGGCCTTTCTCACATTAGAGTTGGGGTCCTGCAGATCGCCGAAGATGATCGCGCCACCTGATTTTTCTGAACATGCGGGCAGTTCACCCACAGCGAGACGCTCAACGCAGAAGTTACATTTTTCAACAACACCGCGCATACGGGTGGGGAACTTCTTGTTGATCTTGTCCATGTCCAGATGGGTTCTGGGATCCATGAAGTTAAAGCTTCTGGAGCCGTAGGGACATGCAGCCATGCAGTAGCGACAGCCGATGCAGCGGTGGTAGTCCATCGCTACAATGCCGTCAGGGCGTACAAAGGTCGCCTTTGTGGGGCAAACGCGTACACAGGATGGGCTTTCGCAGTGGTTGCAGAGCAGGGGGAACCTGCGTTTTTCCTGAGCTTCGGAGGGGAAGTTGTTCTCCTGTTCGGGGAACACTTCACCGTAAGAACCGGACCACATCCATTTAACGTCCTGCTCGGATTCGATGGTAGGCACGTTATGGATATGGTGGCAGGTTTCAGCCAGAGCTTCAATTGCTTCTTCAGTATTCAGTTTGCGGGTGTCGATGACCATTGCCCAACGCTTTGCGTGGAGGGAATTGTCATTCACAGCTGCATGAGCTCCACCGCCGGGTGCACTGGATGCCATGGCAACAGTGGGGGCGATGCAGAGTCCGGCTGCGGAGAGGCCTGCAAACTTAAGGAAGTTTCTTCTACTCTGTTTCATTATTTAGCCTCCTTGGGAGGTACGTGGCAATCCCAGCAGTAGGGAGTTACACTCGCATCAACGTGGCACTTGTCGCAGAACTGTTCCTTGCTGGTGTGGCACTGCATACAGGTGTTCTGAAGGCTGATGGTGTATTTATCGCCTTTAGCACTGATGTAAGTCCTTTTGCCTTCGCGAAGAGCCATATCTCTCCACTGGTCAAGAAGCTTCATGTGGTTCTCACGCATATTCTGGGTGGGAGCAACACAGATTTTAGCATTCTTGGGCAGTTCTACCTTCGGCTCTTCATAGCTTCCGCCGATGTTGAACCAGAAAGGCATGGACACCAGGCCGAGGAAGATAACCAGTCCGGTTATAATTTTTCCACCGTAGTGCATGATTTAACCCTCCTTCCCGGGCAGAGGATTCATACGAAGGTCTGTTTCCCTTTCTTTTTCGCCGTCAAGGATGAGGGCGTTACCAACCAGCTCGTGAACACCGCAGACGTCTACGCCGGGAGCCCAGTAGTTGGCCAGGGGAAGCAGGGTCGCACGGTCAATAGCGCAGATGCAGGAGAGCATGTTTACATCATGCTGTTCCTGAACAGCTTTAAGTGCGTTACCGCGGGGCAGGCCGCCGCGCATGCGGATTTCCATGATTTCGTCAGTGTTGAGGCCGGAACCGCCGGCGCAGCAGAATGTCTGCTCGCGGATGGTCTGTTCAGGCATTTCAAAGAAGTTCTTGACGACATTCTTGATAACGTAACGAGGCTCGTCCATGAGGCCCATGGCGCGGGCGGGGTTACAGGAATCGTGGAAGGTTGCGCGAATATGGTCGTTCCTGCTGGGATCAAGTTTCAGCTTGTTGTGCTTCATGAGGTCAGCAGTGAACTCGGTGATGTGAACCATTTTGGTCTGGCGTGCGTTTTCAAACACGGTACCGGTGATGGGGCTCACGGGAACCTGAAGGTTGTTCGCGGGACCGTTCATGGTATCCATGTACTGGTTGATAACACGCCACATGTGGCCGCACTCACCGCCGAGAATCCATTTTGCTCCGAGGCGATCTGCTTCGGCGTACATCTTGGCGTTCAGTTTCTTCATCATATCAGCTGAGGTGAAGAGACCGAAGTTACCGCCTTCAGATGCGTAGGTGGACAGGGTGTAGTCAAGTCCGATGTGATCGAACAGCATCAGGTAACCCATGAAGGTGTAGATGCCGGGATCAGCGAATACGTCACCGGAAGGAGTAATGAAGATAACTTCATGGCCTTTTTCGTTCATGGGAACGTTGATGCGCTTGCCGGTGATTTCTTCGATATCGTCGACCATGAAGTCAACGATGTCTTTGAATGCGTGGGGCTGGATGCCGAGGTGGTTACCGGTACGGTTACAGTTGGAAACCGGCTCAAGGATCCAGTTGATGTTCACACCGCAGAGGTGAAGCAGTTCACGTGCCATCATGGTGATTTCCGCTGTGTCGATGCCGTAGGGGCAGAACAGGGAACAACGGCGGCACTCAGTGCACTGGTAGAAGTAGATAAACCACTCTTTGAGAACATCTTCGGTCATGACTCTGGACCCGGTCAGGGTAGAGAGAATCTTACCGGCCATGGTGAAGTCCTTGCGGTAGATGGAACGCATAAGTTCCGCACGCAGGACGGGCATGTTCTTGGGATCACCGGAACCGATGAAAAAGTGACACTTGTCAGCACAAGCACCACAGCGAACACAGATGTCCATGAATACTTTGAGTGAACGATACTTATCGAGTCTTTCCTTGAAACCTTCGTGGACGATGTCCTGCCAGTTCTCAGGAAGCTTCCAGTCAACATCAGCGGGATTCCATTCACGCGGGTTGGGGAAGCCGAGATACTCGAGTTTTTCCGCTTTTGCGGGGTAACACCAGTTGCCCGGAGAGGTATCTACCGGGGTGTCCATCCAGCCTGTGGACGGTGGTGTATAATTAATGCTTTTAAAAAGCTCATCAGCTTTTGGGAGGTCAGCCATGTCAACTCCTCATCAAAAGATATTTAAGGTCTGTCCGGCATAGGTCTTATAAGACTCTCTATGCCTTTTTTTCCACCGGGAGACCCGCTTCAATCATTACTTCCCTGAACTCATCTTCATAAGCTTCATAACTATGAGGCTTGATGTTGGGATCGTTCCAGGGGTTCTCATGATGGTTGATACGGGTATCGTTGGGCATGTTCCTTGTGGGAGACAGGAATACGCCGCCCGCGTGCATCAGCTTACTGAAGGGGAAGTAAACCAGCAGCACACACACGAGGAAGAGGTGGATGTAGAACACCACGCTCACACCTGCGGGAATAACGGGGCTGAAGGTTACAAGACCCATGGTCAGCTTCTTGATGGCCATAATGTCCACGTGCGCAAAGTAGCGCATGTAGATGCCGGAAAGGGCAATGCCGATGATGAGAAGCAGCGGGAAGTAGTCGGTAACCAGAGAGATGTAACGAATTTTGGGATCCTTGAGTCTGCGGCCGAGCAGGAAGCCGAGGCCGGCGAGAATCAGGAGGTCTGACATGTACAGTCTGGGAACACCGATCTGCATGATACCGTCAACAAATTCAACGAAGCCGATGCAAGCGGGCACAGGTTCGAAGAAGAGTCTCATGTGCCTGATCACGATGAGCAGGAATGAGTAGTGGAAGAGCAGGGAGAACAGCCACAAATATTTAGATGAGGCGTAAGTTACTCTTCCGTCCTTGAGTTCTACTTTGGTGTTCCTGAAGAGGGAACGAAAGCAACAGATCTCAAGAACCATACGGATAAAAGTTTGACCCGGGGTCACGGGGTTGTCAAAGCGGTCATGCTGGATAAAATCCAGAGACTTCTGCTGTCCGCCCGTGGTCGGGATACGGAAAGGAACCGGGCTTTTGGCCCAGCCAATAATCCGGTTGGCAAAGCCTACCAGAAATACGGCAACCGCTACATACGGTAACAGAGTGCCGAACAGTCCTGCCATGTGCGCGGACCCCACTCCGAAGAGTGCGATGAGCACCAGGGCAAAAACTAAAACGAGTGAGTACAAAGCGTTCATCTACCTTCACCTCGCTTATACGTTTGGCTTCCTTTAGGAAGCCGGCCACTACACCTGTCCGGCCCCTTTGGCCGAAACGTCCTCGATTTTGTTGACCCGCCGAAGGAGCATGTGATGTGATCTTTTGACTTCATCAATTCTCATTTGCGCAATCAAATCCCTATTCTTGGTATAGATGTCGAACGCGATAAGCCCCAGATTATCAATCCGGGCCTCAAACGCGAGCAACTCATCAAGTTTGCCTTCTTTTTTCAGTTCCTCCATGAACTCGTCTCTCAGGAGTTTCTTGAAAAGGAAGACAAAGCTTAAAGCTTTGGATGGTGCAAAATCCTGAACCGTTCTGATTTTGATCAGTTCATCAAGGGATTTTGCAAGATCGTCGGCACTTTTCCATTCAAGGATAAGGTCAAAAAGTTCGCCGGTGACCTTCTTGATGGTGACCCCGACAGGGTTGGTAAACTGGTCATTATTTGACTTCCAAACTTCCTGTGTTTCCTTAGGATAGGAAGAAAGAACCAGATCATACCACTTAACTGTAAGGTCTTCTTTTCTTTCCGACAATTTTTGTACAAGACTCATGTTTATTACCTGTATTGTAAACAATAATAAATTTCAGGCCGCTACACAGTTTTTTGTGCAGGGTCCGGAAATATAGTTTGGCTTGGAAAACAACCAAAAATGTGAATTCTGTCACACTGTGACTAACAGGACGATATTCCAGATACCCAGTGATTCGTCAAGGGGTTTTAGGCCTTAGTCCGGCTATCAGATGGTATGAAAATCATTGTCAAACTGGGCTTTTCTACTTGATATGGAAGTGCTTCTCCGGTGATTGTGAATGCTCAACCTTCCCCTGTACGGGAAGCAACCCTCTTTGATACTTAGCTTTGTTGTCAGCAACAAAAAAGACCAACCGTCCCGGTGTAGATATCGTCACACCCAGAAAGGAATGTAAAATGTCAGAACCGTTAATTTTTTATCCGCAGGGTTGCCGTCGTGCGGTTTTTCTCCGTCGTTACAAACGTTTTACTGTGGAAGCGATGCTCGATGGTGAAGTTGTCGGCGTGCATACCAATAATACCGGATCAATGCTTGGGTTGCTGCGTGAAGGGCATGAGATCTATATTTCCCCGGCCCAGAATCCCAAGCGCAAGCTTAAGTGGACCCTTGAAGCAGTTATGCCCTTTGGTGAAATGATCGGGGTTAATACCGCGGTGCCAAACAATATGCTGCAGCTGGCTTTTGAGTCCGGGCAGTTGCCTGAAACCAGTGGGTATACAACTATCAAACGCGAAGCGAAGGTCGGCAACAGTCGTCTTGATGGTCTATTTACTGATGATTCCGGCAAACTTCCCAAGCTTTGGGTGGAGTGCAAGAACGTTACCCTGGTCGAGGATGACGTTGCATGCTTCCCGGATGCCCAGACTGAGCGAGGCCGCAAGCATCTTGTTGAGCTTATGGATCTTGCTGCTAAGGGAGATCGGGTGGCGTTGTTTTTCTTTGTGCAGCGCAACGATGGGGATTGCTTTGGTCCCGCAGATTTTATTGATCCAGAGTATGCGGAGTTATTTTATAAGGCCCTAGATGTAGGGGTGGAGTGCTGGGCCTATGAGGCTGTTATAAATGAGCAGGGCATAGGTATTGGGCGGAAATTGCCTTTGGCCGCCTGTCGATAGGTTTCATTGCTTTGCTAGTGGCAAAACGTGGAAAGCCCTTGCATACGATCGTTCGCATGCAAGGGCTTTCCGGCCTCAATGGTGTTGAAATAGGGCGAGGCGTCCGGCACGGACCGGGTTAATCCGGACCGGACGCCCTAGGAGCAGGATGCCGAAATTTTTGCCGGGAGGGTGGAGCTCCCGGCCAGAAACCAGACTCGGAGTAGCTTGCAATCTGATGGTAGATGCAATCAGCACGGATTCGGCTGACTTCGGACGTAATCCGCGCTATTCGAGCTGTGAATGATGAGATTTATTCCTTGCTCCCGTTCTGTGCCGCAGACGCGGTTTCCCGTATTCTTTCTTCTTTGCGCACAGCCCGTCGTTCCATGGCCTCTCTGTTGCGCCTATGGTCCACCCCGGTCTCAAGGACCAGCGGTGGCACCGGGGAAGGTTTGCCGTTTTCCCCCATGGCGACAAATGTAAGATAGGCAGAGTTGGTATGCCTTATCTCACCTGTTAAAAGATTTTCAGCTTCAACACGGACTCCGATTTCCATGGATGTCCTGCCGACCATATTTACGTTTGCATGAAGGTTGATGAGTTCCCCCACATAAGCAGGACGAAGGAAATTCATGCGGTCGATGGATGCGGTGACCACCGGCTTGCGCGCATGGCGCATGGCACAGGTGGCGGCGACCAGATCCAATTGTTTCAGCAGCACTCCTCCGTGCAGATTTCCTGCCGGGTTGGTGTCTTGCGGCAGTACCCTGTAGGTCATTAAGGTTCTGCTCTCGCTGATTCTTTTAGGTTTCATAGTGGCAACCCTGATCCATGTAGTTCGTTGCTGTTGTCTTTTTGTAATACAAAAGTATACTTTTTAGTATTACAGTGATAAAATCTATTTGATTTTACCATACTCGACTCTGGCTTCCCATATCATTTTTGCAATTCTCTTTCCCAAATCCAATTGCCTTGTCTTGATCAGGGCTTCCGCTGCTTCACGGTTGCCTTCTTGTTTAAGCAAAGTGGCAGACTCCAGGTCTCTGAGATAGTTCTCAAATTCCCGGATCAGCTTGGAAAGATTGAGAGTTTCCAGCTCAAGGGGGACTCGTACTGATTTAACTTTTCTGCTCATTTCGCCTGTTTTACCTGTTGTGTTTGAAACGGATCTTACCTTTTAAAAGACAAATGTCAATACATTTGTAATACAAAACAAAACTAAATAATATATATAATGAACTCAAAAACAAATGACTAATGAATATAATAAATAATCATAATGAAATACAAATGTAATACAAATATAATCAAAAAAATATCAATTAGTAATTAAGTCAGAAAAAAAGGTGGTTGGAAATTGTTTGAAGGCGGTTTTGAGCTGGCTAAAGGCTATTCAAACTTAAATGAGCAGACTTCCGGGGAGGTGGCGGTGATGAAAGCTGGGAAAAGGATCAGTGCGCATGCAGGGTGATAAAATAAAGGAGAGAATAAGCCGCAAACAATCGTAGTAGTGAGCAGGCTTCCGAGCATGACGGAAGGAAAGCGCTTGTATAGTGCGGTTCCTGCTGCAGCAATGGCACAAAAGCCTCCAAGTCCCCATGAGCAGAGCAGGTGGAGCCAGAATGGGGGAAGGTGAAAAACGTAGATTCCGGATCCAGTCCAGACCTGTTGCTGGCCATGCCAAATTGTCCACAGTGATGCCGGGACATTGAGAGGTAAAGGGACAGTCAGGGGAAATCCGGTCAGCAGGAGTTCGGGGTTATTGGCAAATAGCTCTAAAATGGAGAACCACAACCAGTATGAGGGCAGGTCCTGCCTATTTATGAAGGTCATTTCCTGTACTTGCAGGGAAAGGTAGCCGAATAGAAGCATGCAGAGTACCAGTAGAAATTTTTTCAAACCGCCCTTAGACCCGAAAATGAACATTATCAGGATTGCGGCAAAGATTATGTCGCGTCCGAGGGTACAGAATATTCCAGCAAGGACTAGGTATCTGGTAAATGTGTTCTCCCCTGAATTATGCAGGGTTGCGCAAAATCCTACCAGAAGGATCGGACCGCAGATGCTTGATGTTCCGAGAAGGGAAGGCATAGCCGGATCATGAAATATAAAAAAACGGAGAATGAATTCTGCGCATATAAGCAGGGCCAGCCAGCTTGACCAGAAAGAAATCTGTTTGGTGGTGGGCGGGGGAAACAGGCTTAGCCAGAGAGCAGATACCAGTAAAAAGATAAGAGGTTTGGCCTCCATGAGCAGAGGTAATTGTTCAAGCAGCGGATGAGTGTATCCTGAAAAATACTTGAAGGAAATCCATGTAATGAGCATGGCCGGGATTCCGGCCCTAAACCAGAGCGGAGCAGTACTCTCATTGTTTCCACGAAGCATCTCAAGAATAAGTCCCAGTACAGCCAATCCGGTGGCGAATGTCTCTGCCAGATTCGCGGGAGCAGCATATCCACTCAGGCTGAAGGCTGCAATGGTCAAAGGCAGTCCCAGACTGAACAGTGCAAGAGGGATTTCCGAAGCTGTGAGGGCTTTATTCTCTGAAGTCATTGGTGTTTGTGTTACATGGATATTTTCAGGATTAGAAGGCCCCGGTTAAAAAAAGTGTAAATTATCAATGTTTGCTGAATCTGAAGATCAGCCGGTTGAGGTAATTAAATGGGAACGCCACCGGTTTAGGGATTCTTTTGCGTTTTACCAGTAGAACATCGAGCACATGGGCCGTAGGATATTTGTAGCCAAGGAAATTAACGCAGCCCGCACAATAGGTGACCATGGGTACTCCGGTCCTTTGAGCTTCGTTAATCCGTTTTCGAGCCCAGTTGTCAGCGTAGCTTTTCTTGTGGAAATTGGTCGCGCCCCCTTCACCGCAGCAAAGTGTCTTAGTGCCGTTATGGCGCATTTCCACTACTCTGATCCCTACGGATTTAAGCAAGGTGCGCACTGTCGTGTGCATATCGGTCTCATTGCGGGTAACGCAGGGATCGTGGACAGTCACTTCTTTGATATTGGAACGGACAGGGATAAATTTAGAAACTTTCAGTCTTTTATATATAGAGACAATTTCCAGTTTGGAATTAAATTCCTTGAAAGTTCTGTGGCAGTTCGGGCAGGCGGTCAGAATTTTTTTGACTCCTTTGCGCTCCAACCTATGGATCAGTCCGGCAAGAGATTCTTCATGCCTGCTCTTGAGCCCCAGCATTTTGGATGGCTTGGAACAGCAGTTCAGAACAAGTCCCATGGTCGGCTCTTCCCGTTTGATTATCTTGTATGCGATCCGGGTCGCATCCGGGTGCATTGCCGGAAGGGTGCAGCCCGGGAAGAAGACGGTTCTGCAGTTCTCAGGGATAAATTCCCCCTTGAACGGAAAACGTTGCCCCAGCTTTTCGTAATTCAGGAGCGGATCGTATTTGTCCAGACGGAAAATGGCATTTGCCTGCGCATGGTTGCGCAGTTCCTTGAACATGCGGTCCGGCTCAGCTGCGACAGGACATACCGCTGAGCAAAGTCCGCAGGTGGAGCAGGCATAGGAGCGTATTGCCACCGTGTCGGCGTCTTCCTCAGAGGAAAGAGCCCGCAAGGCGATGGATACAGGGGAGCCGCTTTCAGCCAGAAAGCGGCACTTGGTCATACACTTACCGCAATCAATGCATTCATCAGCAACGAGTTGCAGTTCTTTTTTTAGTTGTTCTGATACAGGCATAGGCGCACTTATGAAGACTCCGGCCTACAGCAACTGGCACCCCCATATTTTCACCCTCTTGTTGACGTATTCAGTGCATTTCCCTTTGATACGCACTTTTACGCCCGGCTTTAGGTTGCTGACTACCGGAATCTGGTCTTCGGTAAAATGACATATGACTTCGGCGGTAAAATTTGAAATTCCTTTGAGTCCTACATGCAGATCGCCGAAACCTTTGGTAGAAACATCTACTATTTCGCCGGAAACTTCAATGACTTCATTCTGATATTTGCCACTGGCCATGGTGTTGTTCTCTACAAAATCAATGTAGAGCTTGTATGATCCCACATGGAGCTTGGATTGAGTCAGTTTGACCTCGTTGGCGATGCGCGCATGCCATGCCCCGAGAGTTTCTTTTTGGTGGGGGGCGACATTCTGGTGGGCTGTGGGACCTGAATTAAGGTTTTTCTGCAGGTCTACCCGGTTATTCAGTTGGCCGGTTGAATCATAGACATCGGCAACAACTTTACCTTCATTTGAAATATATATTTTTGATCTTAGTCTTCCCATGGGGTCAACAAGATGAAATTCTTCCGCCTTGACGATGTTGGGCATCGTTTGTCTCCTTGAGTTGCATGGATAGGGTTATGTAATATTATGCAATTAAACGGTTCATTGCTTGAAAAAGCAAGAAATATTGTAAGCAAATTTTTATGGATGTACGATAAGTGTTTGTCATTTTCCAAAAAGTTGATATGAGTCTTCACTTGACTTGGACAGATAAAAGCTTTAACAGACAACCCCTTTCTTTACGCAATCAGCATCAATCGAGAAAAGGTGGAGCTTTTGAGGTTTTTGCGCGTAAAAATGCTTAGCCGGCGGAGTAAGAGAATTGTTTGACAGCCTATCAGATAGACTTTCCGAAGCCTTTAAAAATTTCAAAGGGCAGGGACGGTTGGATGAAAAGAACATCCAGGCCGGACTGCGCGAAGTGCGCCTTGCCCTTCTCGAAGCGGACGTAAACTACAAGGTCGTTAAAGACTTTGTGGAAAAGGTAAAGGAGCGCGCTCTCGGGCAGGAGGTCCAGAAATCCCTTTCTCCCGGACAGCAGGTAATCAAAGTCGTTAACGATGAGCTTACTGAGCTGCTCGGCGGTGAGCAGGAAGGACTGCAGCTCGCTAAGGGCAAGCTTTCCAAAATTATGATGGTCGGCCTTCAGGGTTCCGGTAAGACCACTTCTTCCGCCAAGATTGCCTTGTATCTGCGGCGCAAGAAGTTCAAGCCCTACCTTGTCCCTGCCGACGTCTACCGTCCCGCTGCGATTGACCAGCTTCATGTGCTGGCCAAACAGCTGGATATGCCGGCCTACCCGTCCACTACGGAAATGAACCCCGTGGACATCTGCCGTGACGCTATGGTCAAGGCTGAAGAGGCCGGTTGTGATGTTCTGCTTTTTGATACAGCCGGACGACTGCATATTGATGAGCCTCTGATGGAAGAACTTGCCTCCATCAAGGCTGAATGCTCTCCGGATGAAATCCTTTTCGTGGCGGACGCAATGACAGGGCAGGACGCTGTCAATGTTGCCTCCACATTTGACGACAAACTTGATGTTACCGGTGTCGTCCTTACCAAAATGGATGGTGATGCCCGAGGCGGTGCGGCGCTCTCCATCAAATCCGTTACCGGTAAGTCCGTTAAGTTTGTCGGTGTGGGTGAAAAGCTTTCCGAGCTTGAACTCTTCTACCCGGACAGGGCCGCTTCAAGAATTCTCGGTATGGGGGATGTACTTTCCCTGATCGAGAAAGCCCAGTCTGTGATGGAAGAGGGAGAGGCTGAAAAGCTGACCGAGAAATTCCGCAAGGCCGAATTCGACCTTGAGGACTTCCGCACCCAGATGCGCAGAATGAAGAAGATCGGTTCCATGGGTTCGATCATGAAAATGATCCCCGGCCTCGGCGGGCTGACTAAACAGCTCGGCGATATGGAGATTCCGGATAAGGAACTGAACAGGATAGAAGCCATCATCTCGTCCATGACCATGCATGAACGCAGGCAGCCAAAGCTTATCAATCCCAGCCGCAGGCAGAGGATTGCTAAGGGTTCCGGCGTCAAGCTGGAAGAGGTCAATCAGATGCTCAAGAACTTTGAGCAGATGAGCAAGATGATGAAGAAAATGATGGGTGGCAAAGGTGGAAAGGGCAAAATGCCCAAGATGCCGAATCTGCCCGGAATGCCCGGACTTGGTGGCGGTGCAGGAATGCCGGGAATGCCCGGTATGGAAGGGTTGGAAGGTATGGAAGGAATGGGCGGAATGCCTCAGCCATCCAAGGCCAAGAGTAAGAAGACCCTTCAGGCCCGCAAAAAGAAAAAGCTTAATAAGCAAACTCGCAAGAAAAAGAAGAAATAGTTTTTTGTGGGCATTTGCTTGCAATTTATTAACGAACCACTTAATTTAAGATTATATGGGGGAAAGTAGACAATGGCTATTAAACTTAGACTGACCCGTATGGGCTCCAAAAAACGCCCTTTTTACAGAATCGTAGCAATCAACAGCGAAACCAGACGTGACGGTCGTCCTTTGGACTTCTGCGGTTACTACAACCCTATGGTTGAGCCTGTTGAAGTTAAAATTGACAAGGAAAAAGTAGAGAAGTGGCTTGAGAGAGGCGCTGAGCCTAGCGATACCGTTAAATCTCTCCTCAAAGCAAATTCCTAGGGTTCGTATCTCACCAGGTTCGAATTCTTCTTCACTACTCACGGTACACACTCGAAATCAGAAGCGGAGGTTGTTGGCATGTTGAAGGATTTAGTAGAATACATCGCGAAATCGCTTGTTGACAATCCGGATGAAGTAGTTGTCACCGAGATCGAAGGGGAGCAGACTTCCGTAATCGAACTCAAGGTCGCTAAAGAAGACCTCGGTAAGGTTATCGGTAAGCAGGGACGCACCGCGCGTGCCATGAGAACCCTGCTCGGTGCTGCATCAACCAAGGTGAGAAAACGCTCTGTTCTGGAAATTCTGGAATAAGAGCCCTCGAACCAGACCATAACGGCAGGCTGCTATGGAAATGCTTGTAGTTGCCGAGGTGGTCAAACCACATGGTCTCAAGGGGGAAGTTTGCATCGAATCTCATGCGGACTCCCCTTTTCTCTTCGACGAGGTCCCCTGTCTGTATCTGGCTAAGAAAGGACAGAAGCCCCGTCGTTTTGTCGTGCGCTCTTCACGTAAACACAAAGGGCGCGTGCTTTTGACCTTCAAGGGTGTTGAAGACCGTGATCAGGCCGAAAACCTGCGCGGTATGGAAATCCTTGTGCGTGAGGCTGATCTTCCCGAATCCGGGGATGACGAAGTTTACATGTACGAACTTGAAGGTATGAGCGTCGAACTTGAAGACGGGACCGTGGTTGGAACCATTTCGAACTTTATTCTTGCCCCCGGGCAGGAAACATGGGTGATCTCTTCTGCAGAGGGTAAGGAAATTCTTTTTCCCGCTGTTGAAGAATTTGTTTTGTCTGTTGATCTGGACACGGAGAAGGTTGTTGTGGACCCGCCCGAAGGGCTGCTCGACATCTACCTGACCGAGGCCGGTAAGAAAGATAACGGGAAGAAAAAGAAATAGGTCAGAGTGCCGCTTTTTTAAATTCCAAGGCTGGAACATTAGTGAAATTTAATCTGGTTACACTCTTTCCGGAATTTTTTGATTCCCCGCTGTCGCACGGACTCATGGGTAAAGGCGTTGAAAAGGGCATAGTCTCTTTTAACAGGATCGATCCCCGCGAGTTTACAACAGACCGTCATAAATCTGTTGACGACCGCCCCTACGGCGGCGGGCCGGGCATGGTCATGTTTATTGATCCCATTGCCAAGGCCCTCGACACCGTAGGTATAAAGCCTTCCATGGAAGGTGGTTGCCCCAAGGGTATAAGGCTGATTATGCTTTCGCCCAAAGGCAAGCCGCTGACCCAGAAGATGGCGGTTGAGCTTTCCAAGGAAGAGGAGCTGACCCTCGTCTGCGGAAGGTATGAGGGCATTGATGCCCGCTTTGAAGAAATTTTTCCCGTTGAAACAATCTCTGTAGGGGATTTCGTGCTCAACGGGGGCGAAGCCGGGGCCATGTGTCTTATTGAGGCTGTCGCCCGCCTACTGCCGGATTTTATGGGGCATTCCGAGTCCGGTACGGAGGAGAGCTTCTCTTCCGGTCTTCTGGAGTATCCGCACTATACCCGTCCCCCGGAATTTGACGGGCATGCTGTGCCGGAAGTACTCTCCTCAGGCAACCATGCTCTGATCGAAGAATGGAGGAGAAAAAAGTCTCTGGATGAGACCTTGGATGCCCGGCCGGAGCTTTTGGCCGAAGCAGAGGGGTTAAAAAAAGATGATGTGCGTTATTTGCGCACAATACCCCGAAAACGTTTGGGAAAAAATCTTTATTTGACCCTTGTGCACTATCCGGTGCTAAATAAATTTGGAGAAAAGGCCGCTGTTTCTTTGACAAACCTCGATATTCACGATATGTCCCGCGTTTCCCGCTCTTACTCAATTAGCGGATTTTTTGCGGTGACTCCAATCGAGGATCAGAAGAAATTGGCCGAGAGGATTATTTCTCACTGGACCTCGGGACCGGGAAGCAAGTTCAACCCGGATCGCGCTGCAGCTTTTTCCAAAGTAGGAGTAAAAGATTCCCTGCAAGATGTGGTGGAGCATATTGAGTCGGGAACGGGTAAGAAACCGATACTGGTGACCACCAGCGCGCGGGGCGCAGGCAGCACGACCATGAACAGGGTTCGTGAGATGCTGCAGGATAATCCCGTACTGTTGGTTTTCGGTACCGGACACGGGTTGGCTCCCGAAATTCTGGACATGGCAGAAGGCAGCTTACGGCCTATCAGGTTCATGGACGGATACAACCATCTATCAGTAAGAAGTGCGGTGGCGATCACGGTCGACAGGCTGTTGGGAGACGCCTGGTAGATCCGCCTTCGGGTGCCGCAAAAGAATTTATATAAGGAGTAGCGACATGAGCAACGTAATTGCAAAGATCGAACGCGAACAGATGCGTATTGATATGCCCGCTTTCAAAGCTGGCGACACTGTAAAGGTACACCTGCGTATTATCGAAGGTGAAAAGGAACGTATCCAGGTTTTCCAGGGTGCTGTTCTGCGTTACCGTAGAGGTACCACCAACTCCACCTTCACCGTCCGCAAAATTTCTGACGGTATCGGCGTTGAGCGTGTTTTCCCCGTACACTCCCCCTACATCGAGCGTGTAGAGGTAGTTGCTGAGGGTAAAGTACGCCGCAGCCGCATCTACTACCTGCGTGGCCTTAAAGGTAAGGCTGCACGTATCAAGTCCAAACAGGCTTGGTAGGCCACGAAGCATTATGCTTCGCGGTTATGCCCGTAAGGACTTACAGTCCGCTACGGGTGCGCAAAATAGTGTTGAAAACCGTCATTCCCGGACTGGATCAGTTCGGGTATGGCGGTTTTTTACTTTTTAAAGGGTCGGAGTCTGTTTGTGTCTGAAAATTTATTGCCTGGTTTTGAAACTGAGAAACTCATAACAGCAGGAATTGACGAAGCAGGGCGGGGGTGTCTCGCTGGTCCTGTAGTTGCCGGAGCGGTTATTCTGCCTGAAGAATACGATCTGCCGGGACTGACTGATTCCAAGAAGCTGGATGAGGCTGCGCGGGATCGTCTGGCGGTTGAGATCAAGAAACAGGCTGTCTGCTGGGCGCTTGGTGTGAGCCGGTCGCAGGTAGTGGATCAGATTAATATCCTGCAGGCTACATTTCGGGCTATGGGGCGTTCTGTTCTACATCTGAAGGTCAGGCCTCAACTGCTTATGGTCGACGGCAATAAGACCATTCCTGTTCCGTATTTGAATGGTGTGGCAGGATTCAGGCAGGAAGCTGTGGTCAAGGGAGATTTGAAGATCCCGGCGATTTCTGCAGCATCCATTTTGGCCAAAACTTTTCGTGATAAGCTGATGGTTCAGCTGGCGAAGCGGTATGCAGCCTATGGATTTGAAATTCATAAGGGCTACGGGACCAAGGTGCATCTGGATGCCCTTAAGGAACACGGCCCTTGTGCCGTGCACCGTATGACCTTTAAGGGCGTGCTGCCTGAGAAGAAGAAAGTCAGGCAGGAGAGCATGTGTCTCCCCGGCATTTAGATTTCGGTCAGGCGGGCGAAGATTACGCGGCCCGTTTTCTGGAAAATCGCGGATATTACCTGCGCCAGCGTAATTGGCGTTGGAAGCAGTGGGAACTGGATATTATCTGTGAGAAGGGCGACGAACTGATTTTTGTGGAAGTTAAGACCAGAGCCGGACGCAGCACGCAATCCGGCATAGAGGCGGTGACTCCGGCCAAGCGCAAGAAGCTGGTCAAGGCCGCGACCCGCTACCTTTCGGCATTTGATCTTTGGGAGAGACCCTGCCGATTTGATCTGGTTATTGTGAATGATGACGGAACCGGCTTTAGAGCGGAACATATAGAAAATGCATTCGACCTCACCGACTTTATGGGTGGTGGCAACACCGCTTGGCAACCTTGGTGATATCACCGAGCGGGCCAGAAAGGTATTGGCCTCTGCCGACCTGATCTTTGCGGAAGATACCCGCCGCACCGGCAAATTGCTCCAGTCGCTGGACATTAACGGCAAGAGCTTTGTCAGCCTGCATGAGCACAACGAAGAAAAGCGGATCAAGAAAGTGCTGGCCCACTTTGATGAGGGCAATGATGCGGCGCTTGTTTCTGATGCCGGAACCCCGCTCATGAGCGATCCCGGTTACCGGGTGGTCAGGGCCTGCCGCGAACATGGCGTGCGTGTCGTTCCCGTTCCCGGTCCCAGCGCTCCGGTAACAGCTCTTTCGGGCTGCGGCCTGCCTCCGTATCCATTCTCTTTTCTCGGCTTTCTGCCACGCAAAGACGGGCAGATGCGCAAGCTTTTTGAAGTCTATGGCCAGACCGGGGCTACAATTGTATTTTTTGAGCGTAAATCCCGTTTGCGCGAAACCATGCATCTGGCTTATGAAAGTTTAGGTAACCGAGAATTTGCCATCTGCCGTGAGCTTACCAAGGATTATGAGGAATTCATCAACGGCAATCTTGAAGATTGGGAAGATGTCTCTGAAGAGCTGCGCGGTGAAATTACCGTGGTTATCGGTCCTCCGGTGAACGAAGGTCCGGCATCCGAAGAAGATATCCTCAGAATGATCGATAAAGAGATGGAATCCGGTGATAAGCCTAAAGTTATCGCAAGACGCATTGCTGAAAAGGTCGAAGGCTGGACAGCTAAAGCGGTCTATGAAAAGGTAACTGAAAGAAAAAAGAGCAGTTAGCAGGATTGTTGCTTAGAATGGAAAAGATTGCAGGGAAAAAAAAATTAGGTCCGGCTTTTGCCAGATGCTTTCTGCGTTCTTATTTTGCGGGAGCGGGATTCAATACCCGCGGCTTGCAGAATATAGGCTTTTCCTATGCCATGCAGCCCGGGCTTGAGGCCATTTATGATGATCCCTCAGATCTTGCCAAGGCCCGAAAACGCTACGTGAAACATTACAATTCGCATCCTTTCTGGGCCCCGCTTCTGGTCGCGATTTTTCTGTCCGTTGAAGTGCAGATCAGAGACGGACGATTTCCCGTTGAATTGCTGGATAAGCTGAAGAATACGACCAGCTACACCCTTTCAGCCATTGGTGATTCGGTTTTTTCCGGTAGCGGGCTGATTTTCTGGGCCTTGGCGACTGTGAACATGTTACTGGCTGGTCATCATCTGCAGGCTATGCTACTCGGTGTAGTGTTGTTTGTAGGCCTGCAAGTGTTTAAGCTGTTCACGTTCTGGTCCGGGATAAATAAGGGTCTGGGATTTTTGGATGAATTGAGAAAATGGGACTTGATCAACTGGGGAGAGCGGCTTAAATTCGCCAACGGTTTCCTTGTCTTGCTGATCTGGTTTCAACTTTGGCCCCGACCGTTGTTCGCATATGACTGGTTCGGGGGAACTGCAGTGCTCGGTGTGTTGGGCTGGCTGGTTGCCACCGGAAAAATAGCCCGTGAAATAGTGGCTGTTCTGGTAGTGGTTGTCGGACTTATTACATTACATATGCTGTGATTTTTTCTTTTGAAGAAATAAGATATAAGGATTAATAACAAATGACTGAAGAGAGTGTGCTTCGCGAAGAGACCCCGGCTGGAGGGGAGGCGCTTGTCCGGACAGTGGTTGTAAGCAACCAGTTGGGGCTGCATGCCCGTCCGGCGGCAAAACTTGCGCAGGAAGCCCAGAATTATGAAGCGGACATTATGGTTGTCTGCGAATCTCAGGAAGTCGATGCCAAGAGTATTCTTGATGTGCTCACTTTGGCAGCCGTTCAGGGAAGTGTCCTTGAATTGCGGGCTGACGGTGCTGATGCCCAAGCCGCCCTTGATAGCCTTGAGAGCCTTTTTAAAAACAGATTCGGCGAGGAAAAGTAAGTGGCCAGAGCGGTCGTCAACGGAATTTCCGTATCAACAGGTATAGCCATCGGTAAGGCTTTCTTTCTTAACCGCAGTATCTCCTCCAGACTGCCTAGGCAGACTGTGCCCATGCATATGGTTGAGGGTGAGACCGTGCGGATGAAGAAAGGGTTCAGTGATGCAGTGGAAGAGCTCGCCGCAGTGCGCGCAAAGGTCCCCGAAGAGCTGAAGGAACACCAGTTGATCATCGATTCCCACCTGATGATGCTCAAGGACCCCAAACTGCAATCCTCGGCCCTTAAATATATCGATGAACTCAAGATCAACGCCGAATGGGCTTTGGACAAGGCCGTTAATGACCTTGAAAAAGCTTTTGGAGCACTTGAGGATGTCTACATCCGTGAACGCATGCAGGACGTGCGTCAGGTGGCATTGCGGGTACAGGCCAAGCTTATCGGCGGTGAAGCCAATCTGCGTCCGGTTGAGGGACGTGTGGTGCTCATGGCCCATGACCTGACCCCGGCTGATACCATCGAGCTTGAAGTGAACAAGCTCATGGCATTTGTGACCACCCTGGGCGGTAAAACTTCCCATACCGGGATTCTGGCCCGAACCCTGAATATCCCGGCCCTTGTGGGCGCGGCGGAGTTGGAAAATTCTGTCGTTGACGGTGATTTGGTCATCATTGACGGTCTGGCCGGAAAGGTGCTGGTTGATCCTTCAGACGAAGAGCTGGAGCATTATTATACTCTGGAAACCCAGTTTGATGATTACCAGCGGACAATTATTCGCGGTTGCCAGCTTCCGGCTGAAACCGAAGACGGCTACAGAGTCCATGTCAACGCGAACATAGAACTTTTCGAGGAAGTAGCGGCTGTAATCGACAACGGCGGCGAGGGGATCGGCCTTTTCAGGACCGAGTACGCCTACCTCAACCGAACCGATCTGCCCACTGAGGACGAACTGGCCGAAAAGTATTCCGAGCTTGCGGCGATCATGTCTCCGCGCCCGGTAACCCTGCGTACCCTCGACCTCGGTTCAGACAAGTTCATGACCCATTTCGGGTCACTGGATGAGGCTAACCCGGCTCTTGGTCTGCGGGCCATGCGTTTCTGCCTCAAGCATCAGGAACTTTTCAGGATTCAGTTGCGGGCTATGCTCAGGGCCAGTGTGCATGGCAATGTTTCGATGATGTTTCCCATGATTTGCGGGTTGAAGGAAGTTCTGCAGGCCAAGTCTGCCCTTGCCCGTGCGCAGCAGGAGTTGCGTGAAGAGGGTGTCCCTTTTGATGAAGATATGCCCATAGGGGTTATGATCGAGCTTCCGGCAGCAGTTATGATTGCCGAGATTCTGGCTCAGGAAGTGGATTTTTTCAGTATCGGCACCAATGACCTGATTCAGTACAGTCTTGGTATTGACCGCACCAACCCGCATGTCTCCTATCTTTATCAGCCGCTGCATCCGGCTGTGGTGCGTTCTATCAAGTACGTGGTCGATGCCGGACATCGGGCCGGTATCGGGGTCAGCCTCTGCGGTGAAGTTGCTTCCGATCCTTACTGTGTCCCCATTCTCATGGGCATGCAGATCGACAGCCTGAGCCTTACCCCGCAGGCCATTCCCGGCATCAAACGCATTCTACGTCAGCTGAATATGCAGGAATGCAAGCAGCTGCTCAAAGATGTACTCGGATGCCGTACTGTAAGTAGAATCAACCGTCTTGTTACGGAAAATATTTATCAAAAATATCCGGAAGAGCTGACCTTTTTTGCGTCCCTTCTGGATAATGAAGAGATCACAGGTTAATCAGAAATCATGGCTAAGAAGAAAAAGAAGAGCCCGTCTTCCATTGCGCTCAATAAACAGGCCCGCCGTAACTACGAATTCGTTGAAACACTTGAAGCCGGATTGGTTCTCAAGGGAACCGAAGTCAAGTCACTGCGTCAGGGCTTGGTAAGTTTCATGGATGGCTATATTAATTTCAAGGAAGGTGAAGCATGGCTGGTGGGTGTTCATATCGCTCCATACGACCATGCCGGATACACCCAGCATGAGCCGGATCGTCCGCGTAAGCTGTTGCTTCATGCGCGTGAAATAGAGAAACTGCAGAGCAGGGTTGAGCAGAAAGGCTTGACCGTTGTTCCGGTCAAACTGTACTTCTCAAAAGGTAAGATCAAGCTTGAGATTGCCCTTGCCAAGGGACGTAATGTCCATAACCGCAAGGAAGAGCTCAAGCGCAGGGATATAGCAAGAGATACGGCCCGTCAGCTGGCTAATTACTAGCCGGCCAACGAGCCGTAAAAAGTTCTCATCCACCCCTTGCCGGTGGGTGGAGAAAGCATGATAAGGGTATAGTAACCTTAGTCCGTCAAGGAGCGGACTTGTTTTTTTACTGGAGACCGGAAACGAGAATGGTGAAAACCATTGCTGCGCCGACCCAGAAAAATGTTTTAACCATTCCGGTTACGGGGTCGAGTTTCTTTTCGCGGCCATATTCGCTGTCTTCAGGGGTGAAGACTTCAGTAACAAATGCGCTAATGCTGCTCATGGTCGTTCTCCTGTAAGCGTGATCAAGATTATAAAATCACGTAGTCAATGACCCTTTATTGCCCGTTTTCATGTTTTCAATCCAATGGGAATACTCGAACCCTGTCTTTAATATTTCTGATACCATTTTCGAATTTTGAAATGACTCCTCTAAATGGTTAAAAATATGGAACTATACCAGATTAAAACATTTGTGGTCGTTGCCGAGGAAGGCAATATGACCCGTGCTGCCAAGCGTTTGCACGCCAGCCAGTCCACTATCAGTCTGCATATCAAGTCCCTTGAAGAAGAGTTCGACGTGCGTTTGTTTTTGCGTACCCCCAAGGGCATGCAGCCAACGCCGGAAGGAAAGCAGCTTCTGGAAAAAGCCCGTGATATTTTAGAGTCGGTTGAGACTTTTGAAGCGGAAGCCCAGAGCCTCAAGGGTGAGCTGTCCGGCGTGGCACGAGTGGGGTTACAGACTTCTCCTGTTTACCTCAGGACTCCGCAATTGATTAAATTGATCAAGGAAGAGTTTCCGGGGCTATCCGTGCGTCTGGTGCAGATGCCTACTTGGACAATCCGTAGTGATATTGCCGCCCGTAAGCTTGATGGCGGCTTTTTTTATTCCAATTGTCCGCCGGATGAAGTGGATGGAATTCTGCTTGAGAATACCCTGTTGCACGTGGTTGGACCGTCTTCTTGGAAAGATCAGATGAAAGATGCCAGTTGGGAAGATCTTTCCAAACTGGATTGGATCTGGACTCCTGAGGAATGTTCTTTCAACGTTAAGCTCGAAGAAACATTTTCTTCACGCGATCTCGAAGTTTCCAAATCCATGATTGCCGACAGCGAGGATACCCACAATGCTTTAGTCAAATCCGGCAACGGTATCACCGTAATGCGAGCCGACGAAGCGGCAGAAGGGGTAGAAAAAGGTGAATTTTACATCTGGCCCGGCGGTCATATCGAGGTAGGCCTCTATTTCGGATTCCCGCTCAAAAGGGAGAATGACCCTGTGGTTCGGGCTCTCTTGGACTGTGTTGAAAAGGTCTGGGAAAAGGCGTAGTTTTTTGCCTCCGGCGGCTTTTCGAGGGCCAAATACACTTTTATCCGGGCTTCGCCTCTTCGACGCTAAAATCGTATGAAACAATATCCAAAACAATTATCCCGCACGCATAAGAAATTTCTGCGAAACCTTTTTCCCGGCAGGGAATCGAGTTTTGACGACGGTGCCTTGCTGTCCTGCGGCGTAGACGCCAGCCAAAGACACGCAAAGCCTCTGGCTCTGGTGCGTCCGCAGGAAACCGCACAGGTTGCGGAATTGCTGCGCTGGGCGCAGGGGGAGCGGGTGCCCATCTACCCTCGTGCACGGGCGACCAATAAAGTCGGGAACTGTGTTCCTGTTCGCCACGGTGTTGTTGTCTCCATGCTTGATATGAATGAGATTCTGGATATTGACGGACGCGATTTTGTGGCCGTTACCCAGCCGGGAGTGATTACTGCTGATCTGCAAAAGGCCGTGGAAGCACAGGGCCTGTTCTATCCGCCTGATCCGGCGAGCATGAAAATTTCTACTATCGGCGGAAATATTTCAACCTGTGCAGGGGGAATGCGGGCCGTGAAATACGGAGTCACCCGCGATTATGTGCTGGGTCTAGAAGTTGTCCTGCCCGGTGGTGAAGTGATCCGCACCGGGGGACGTACCCAGAAAAATGTAGTCGGGCTGGATTTAACCCGGCTTATGGTCGGTTCTGCCGGAACATTGGGCTTGGTCACTGAAGCGACTTTAAAGCTGTTGCCCTTGCCGGAAACATCAGCATCAGTGCTGGTGGGTTTTAAAGATTTAGGAGGATGCCTGAATGGAGCAGAGGCTGTGTTCGGTTGCGGAATCCTTCCTACTGCCATGGAACTCATGGATCATAATACAATCAAGGCCTTGGAGATGCACTCTGCAGTGCCTTGGCCGGAAGGGACAGGCGGCTTACTCCTGCTTAAAATAGATGGCTCAGCGGAATCGGTTAAAACTGACCTTGGGCGTATTGAAGAGGCTTTGCGGAGCGTTGCGGTTACCTTTGTGGAGCAGGGCAGCGGAGCTGATCAGGAAAGGCTCTGGGAGCTGCGCCGGGTAATCAGCCCTGCGGCATTCAATCTTGCACCGGATAAGCAGGGCGAGGACGTAGCTGTGCCGCGAGGGAAAGTTGCCGAGGCAATTAAGGGTTATCATGCAATTGGTGAGCAGCTTGGGCTTATTGTGCTCTGTTTCGGACATCTGGGGGATGGAAATATTCATGTCAGCACCATGTACGATAAGTCTGCCGGAGAGCAGGAAAAGGCTCTTAAAGCCAAGCAGCAGATTTTCAGCCTGACCCTTGAGCTTGGGGGAACCCTTTCCGGGGAACACGGCATCGGATTGACCAAGGCCAAATACATCAACATGCAATTGGGTAAAACCCAGCAGCGTTTGATGGCAGGTATCAAGAAGACTTTTGATCCTCTGAATATAATGAATCCCGGAAAGGTGGTCTGATGGCTGCTCCAAAAAGTTGCGTACAATGCGGCAAGTGTCTTGAAGTTTGCCCGCTGTTCAAGGCTACCGGAAGGGAAGATTTGACCCCGCGGGCCAAGTTTTTCCTTGAATCCATCTGCTCCGGTAGGGATGCGGGCGAAGGGCTTAGTGAAAAGGATTTCAAATCATTGGCCTCCCTTTGCCTTTCCTGCGGACGTTGCGAAAAGAATTGTCCGCAGCATATGTCCGGACCGACTCTGGTCTCCGATTTGCGTGCGAGGTCAAAGGGATTTACGCAGTCTTGCTGGGATTTGTGGTTACGCAGTCCCGGTCTGCTTTGGCCTATGGCTGCGGCTCTGTCCAAATTTTCCCCGGAGATACTGCCGGAACCTTTTGGTTCGGCCCGTAAAAGGATGCAGGCGCTTTTTGACAAGAGCCCTGAGCCGTGGGCAGAGCTTGTGCCGCAGGCGAAATTTGAAGAGCGTAAGGTTATACTTTTCAAGGGTTGCGTGGGGCGTTATGCCCGTAAGGATTGGGCAGCAAAGGCTGAACGGCTCATGGATGGTATGGCCTTGATCAGGGCAGAATCCAGGGAGTTCAGTTGTTGTGGTTCTCCCTATGGCAGTGCCGGATTGTTGGAACGGCAATCAGGGGCAAGGGCGAAGAATATAAAAGTTTGGAAAGATGCGGGCTGCCCGTTGCTGATTACTTTTTGCACCACCTGTCTGAAAGGGTTGAAAGAGTATGCCCTTGATGACTTTGCAGGCGATGATGAATTGTATGACAGATGGCAGGCATGCCTGACCCCGTTGTCTTCTTTGTTGCTGGATGCAGAGATCAAGGCTCTTGGAAATGCACCGGAGCAGGTTGTTTATCATAAACCATGCCATGCCCCGGAAGATGATACTGATCAGACATTGGTTGAGCTTATAGCCGGAGAGCGTTTACGTCCGGTTCAGGACGGTCTTTGCTGCGGCTTCGGAGGAATTATGCAATTGGGTGCACCGGAACTTTCCAAAGAAGTGGGCGAATACTCTTTAGCCTGGTTAATAAAGGGCATTAAGCCGGGGGGGCAGATTCTGAGCGGATGTTCCGCTTGTGTGATTCAACTTGTCACTCTTGCAAAAGATGATTATTTTGCCTCCCACTGGCTTGATATTTTGAAATAAGTACTTATTAAATAACATCCGTTTATTTTTATTGACGATAATTAGCGGGCCATTCCGCGCTAGGAAAAAGGAATTTAGATGTTTAATTTGATTGTTTCCAAGTTATTCGGTTCACGAAATGAAAGATTCATTAAAAAACTGAAGCCGCAGATTGATCAGATCGCAGCCCTTGAGCCGGAGATGGAAAAGCTCACGGATGAGCAGTTCCCGCAGAAGATTGCTGAATACAAAGAACAGGTTGCCGCCGGAACCTCCCTTGACGATATTTTGATTGAAGTTTTCGCCCTCGTTCGTGAAGCCGGTAAGCGCTCTCTTGAAATGCGCCACTATGACGTGCAGATGGTCGGTGGCATGGTCCTGCACAGCGGACGTATTGCTGAAATGAAGACCGGTGAAGGTAAAACCCTTGTGGCGACCCTTCCTGCAGTACTCAACGCTCTTTCCGGTAAAGGTGTGCACCTGATCACCGTCAACGACTATCTCGCCAAGCGTGATGCCGAGTGGATGGGCAAACTCTACAATTTCCTCGGCTTGAGTGTAGGCGTAATCGTCCACGGTTTGACCGATGAAGAACGGCAGCAGGCTTACGGTTGCGATATCACCTACGGTACCAACAACGAGTTCGGTTTTGACTACCTGCGCGACAACATGAAGTTCTACAAGGAACAGCTGGTCCAGCGTGAACTGAATTACTGCATTGTCGACGAAGTGGACTCCATCCTTATCGATGAAGCCCGTACCCCGCTCATTATTTCCGGCGCTTCCGAAGATGCGACTTCTATGTATGGCCGGGTCAATTCCATGATCCCCCTGCTCAAAAGGGATGAGGATTTCGAAGTTGACGAGAAGGGCCGTTCCATCACCATGACCGATGACGGGGTCATGAAATGTGAGCAGATTCTGGGTATCGACAACCTTTACGACTCCCAGCATATTTCTTTCCAGCATCACATCATGCAGGGCATCAAGGCCCACCATCTCTTTGCCCGTGATGTTGATTACATTGTTAAAGACGGTCAGGTGGTAATTGTTGACGAGTTTACCGGACGTCTTATGCCCGGTCGCCGCTTCTCTGACGGTCTGCATCAGGCCCTTGAAGCAAAAGAAGGCGTAAAGGTCGAGTCCGAGAACCAGACCCTCGCTTCCATTACCTTCCAGAACTACTTCCGCATGTACAACAAGCTGGCCGGTATGACCGGTACTGCGGATACCGAGTCTGTAGAATTTGCCCAGATTTACGATCTGGAAGTAATCGTTATTCCCACTAACACTGCAATGATCCGTAAGGATTTCCCTGACTCCATCTACAAGACTCAGCGTGAGAAATTCAACGCCATTGCCGATGATATTGCCGCCAAGTACAAGAAGGGCCAGCCCGTACTGGTCGGTACTGTTTCCATTGAGAAATCGGAACTGGTTTCCAGCCTGCTCAAGCAGCGCAAAATTCCTCACAACGTGCTCAACGCAAAGCATCATGAACAGGAAGCGGAAATCGTTGCCGAGGCCGGACACAAGGGTCATGTAACCATTGCGACCAACATGGCCGGTCGTGGTACTGACATTAAGCTCGGTGAAGGTGTTCAGGAAGCCGGCGGTCTGCATATCATCGGTACTGAGCGTCATGAATCCCGCCGCATTGATAACCAGTTGCGCGGTCGTTCCGGTCGTCAGGGTGACCCCGGTTCCACCCGTTTCTATCTTGCCCTTGATGATGATCTTATGCGTCTGTTCGGTTCAGACCGTATCGCCGGAATCATGGACAAGCTGGGCATGGAAGAAGGTGAACCCATTGAGAACGGTATGGTTACCAAGGCTATTGAGAATTCTCAGAAAAAGGTTGAAGGTCATAACTTTGAAATCCGCAAACAGCTTCTGGACTACGACAACGTCATGAACCAGCAGCGTGAGGTTATCTACACCCTGCGCCGTGATGTTATGTACTCTGAAGATATGTCTGAGATGACTGCAGAGTTTTTGGAAGAACTTTTCGATGATGCTTTCTATGCAGTTGAAGAAGCTAAAGGTAAGCCCCTTGATGCAGAGACCGAGGAAATGGTCCGTGTTCGCCTTGATGAGCTCTTCGGCTTCAACCGTAATGAAGAATTCAAGGAAGCGCTGCCCACCCGTGAGCAGGCTGAAGAATGGGTTTCCAAGACTCTCGACACACTTAAAGAGAGTGCCGGAGACCATTACCATGAAATCCAGCGTTACTTCCTGCTTGAAGCTCTCGACCGTAACTGGAAGGAGCATCTGCTGAACATGGACCACCTGCGCGAAGGTATCGGCCTGCGCGGTTATGGTCAGAAAGATCCCAAGCACGAGTACAAGCGTGAAGGTTTTGAACTCTTCCGTGAGATGCTGGACCGTATTAAGGAAAACACAATTCGTGCACTTTGCCACCTGCGCATTGAAACAGAGGTTCGCGAAGACGAGTTCCAGCATAAGCAAAGCAAGTCTGATCTTGAGTATTCCGATTCCGATAATACCGAAACAAAGAAAAAGCCGAAACGCCGTAACGAGCCTAAAGTTGGCCGTAACGATTCCTGTCCCTGCGGTAGCGGTAAGAAATATAAGAAGTGCTGCGGAAAATAGAAGCAGTCCTTAATCCGAAGATTAAAGTCCCCCGGCACGTTGTGCCGGGGGACTTGTTTTTTGGGATTGGTGTTGTAGTTTAGAATTTTTCAAATTCATCTTCAGAGAAACTGCTGTCCATATCCAGTGCCAGCCCGGACGGGGCATCATTGTCCGGATGTGGAGTATGTTTTTCGTGAGAGGCGGCAGGCAAGGCATGAGAAGCATTGCGGTTGTGGTTGTTAACTCTGAAGAAGCCCATAGTCTGCTGCAGTTCTTCTGCCTGACTGGACAGTTCTTCGGAAGTGGAGGCCATTTCTTCGGATGCCGAGGCATTTTGCTGGGTAACCTGATCAAGCTGCTGGACAGCTTTGTTGATTTGCTCAGCGCCGCTAAGCTGTTCGCTGCTGCCGGCGGTTATTTCCTGAACCAGATCGGCGGTCCGCTTGATATCAGGGACCAGTTGAGCCAGCATTTCTCCGGCTTTTTCCGCTACATCAACTGTTCCGGAGGAGAGTTCTCCGATTTCACGTGCGGCTTCACCGCTTCGTTCGGCAAGCTTCCTTACTTCTGCGGCAACAACAGCAAACCCTTTACCATGCTCTCCGGCACGTGCTGCTTCGATTGCTGCGTTCAAGGCCAGCAGGTTGGTCTGGCGGGCGATTTCTTCAATGATGGAAATCTTCTCCGCAATATTCTTCATGGCATCTACAGCTTGAGTTACAGCTTGTCCGCTCTTTTCGGCCTGCTGTGCAGACTGCACGGCAATGCTTTCAGTCTGCTGGGCATTTTCAGCATTTTGCCTGATGTTGGCGGTCATTTGTTCCATAGATGAGGAAACCTCTTCCACATTAGCTGCCTGCTCTGTAGAGGCTTGAGACAGGGATTCCGCCGTTGCCGAGAGTTCTTCACTGCCGGAGGCTACGTTTTCACTGGCACTGCCCACTTCTCCGACAACAATGGAAAGACGGTTTACCATATTGTTTAAGGCGGCAGCGAGGACACCTACTTCATCTTTCTGGTTGATGTCTAAAGTACGTGTGAAGTCGCCTTGAGCCATACGCTGTGCAAAACGTACACCCATCTGGATAGGTCCGGTAATGGCTTTGGTCAAAACAAAAGCGGTCAGTATTCCAATGAATAGTGCGATCAGAGCTCCGCTGAAGAGGATCGTAGTCGAGGTCTCTATCTGTCCGATCATTTTGGATTTCTGGTCTGCCCTTGCTGCACGGCACTCTGCGTCAGCTGCTCTTGCAGATTCAACCATTACTTTTTCAGCACCAACCTGCTGCGCCATCAGCTCTGTATAGCTTTGAAAGTGAGTGTAATAACTTGAAATGGCTTTGAGTACTGTTGCAACCTGAGCTATGTTCGCAGGATTCTTGAACCTCTGTTTCAGGTTGTCGGTCAGGTTCTCAATATTGATGATATCGGTTTTGACCAATTCAAGATATTTGGGATCGGATGAAATTATGTATTCTTTCTCGTTCTTCCGGACGTTGATGAACCATTTAATGGCTCGGTTGGCGTCATCTGCTTTGGCAAGCTTGTCGGTAATATCCTGTTGTCCGGCATTGTAGACCGAGCCGATAGTCTGGAATTGCGATCTGAGTATGCCGCTTTCTATCTTGCGTTTTGTCTCAGCAAGTATGGTTTCAAGCTGTTTTTTCTGTTCAGAACGAACTTTTTCAAGCTCAGAGAGGGCAATGCGTGCATCTTTGCGCATCAAATTCATTGTCTCGGCTCTTTTAGTTACCAATCCAACATAGCGGGCAAAGGCTGTTTCATATTTATCAATAGCCTGCCCCAGTCCAGTCATTTGGTCATGGTTTATTTTTTGTGAAAATTTTTGATTTGTGGTTTTTATCTGTTCCCGTAAAGTACTTATCAATTCCTTGTGTTTTTGCAGGTAGGCGTTGTCTGAACGCAGGATGTAGTTTTTTTCACTCATGCGGGTTTCAAGGATAGTGCGAACCATGCGGTTGACGTCGTCAGCCTTATCGACCCTGTCCTCAATTCCCTGCATGCCGTTATGACCGACATAGGCCATAGCAATCGTTAATATGATCATGAGCCCGAAGCTCAATCCAAGTTTCATTGCCAGTTTCATGTTTTTCAACATAAGAACCTCCTTATGTGGAAATATCGCTATTATGTATTGTATATGGGTCTCGGTTTTAGTTTATAACACACCTCAAAAGTGGAAAGAAAGGAAAATGTTAATAAACGATTATATAACGGAGTCAGTAAGCTTCAGAAGATCTGCTTATTTTGGGTAAAAAAAGTATTGATTGTCTAATCAATGAGGTGTAGAGAGCTGCATCAATTTTGAACACAAGGTCGTACTATAATCCAAAAAACAATATAATATTCAGTGAGTTTTAAAAAAATGCTCGCATTATTCTTTCAAACTTATTTAAAGCTGTTTTTTGTTCTGACCCCTTTTTTTGCTATCTCCGCATTTTTGTCCCTGACTCAGGAGATGACTCCAGCAGAGCGGAAAAAAACGGCTGTGAAGGTAACTGTGGCTGTTATTGTCAGCTCTGTGATCCTTTATCTCTACGGCAGGTATATCTTTGACCTGTTTGGTATCACTCTTGATGCTTTCCGCATCGGTGCCGGAGCGGTTCTATTTCTCTCTGCACTGAATATGGTTAACGGCGGAGGCAAGAAATTCGATGCCGGTAACGAAGATGATGACATTGCGGTTGTGCCTCTGGCTATTCCTGTCGTGGTCGGTCCCGGGACAATTGGTGCCTTGCTGGTCATGGGTTCGGGCGTGCAGGGATATAAAGATATGTTTTTAGCCTGTAGCGCGCTTGTTGCCGCTGTATTAACGGTAGGAATTCTGTTATTTGTCTCCTCAAGCCTCAAACGTCTCCTTGGGAGGAGAGGTCTGAACATCATGAGCCGTTTGACCGGGCTGGTTGTCGCGTCCATCGCTGCCCAGATATTCTTTACCGGGGTACGCAATTTCATGCTGAACTAGTTGTTACGGAAAAGGAGGATTCGCAATGGCAGGAGTAAAGAAGTTAACCGACAGGTTTTTGATCGCACTTTTCAGACGAGGTAAGGCTGATTACCTGCCGCCGTCTTATTTGGAGACTGAAGGTGGAAAGGTGCTTGCTCCGGGCGAAACTGACAAGCTTCAGGAATTGCTTGCCGATTTGACCGGCAAGGGAATTCTTGAAGAAAAGGAAGGCGAGTATAAGCTCCTTTCCGATCCGTATGCATAGTTAATTCAAGCTATTTTTAAAAGAAGAAGGCCGCAATATCTTATAGGATATTGCGGCCTTTTTTAATCAACTGGTATGAACGAGCAATCCATGTTCTGCTCTTCGTCGACTTCCACGATAGCAACGCAGGGTGGCCGTTCATCTCTTGGTGAGGTCAAGCTGCCGGGATTAATCATCTGTACTCCGCTGACAATGGACCAGTCCTGAATATGGGTGTGTCCGTAGCAGACCAGATCATAATCCGGCCCGAAGGATTGGGCCACATTGAGTGAAACCTGTGAACGTGATCCCCAGCCGTGGGCGATGCCGATTCTTAATCCATGGAAGTTAACGGATTCAAGCGGCTGGAGGTAGTCCGAAAGGGTCCATTCATCACAATTGCCCAAGGCTGCGTGGAAATTTGGATGCTGGCAGAAAAACTGCCACATGGAAAAAGTGGTCAGGTCACCGCAATGCAGGAGTAGATCCGCATTTGCGAGATACTTATTAAAAACCTCCGTGAGCCTTTTGTCAGGCTCACGGAGGTGGGTGTCAGATATAACTGCGATTTTCACGGTGCTTACTTTTCGGGGGCTGCATCCGGGTTGGTGGTCATCTGCGGTTTAGGCTTGTTGGGGTCGATCTTGGCGTCCCTGACCTGTTTGGCCCGGTAACTCAAGTAAGCATCCCTTAGAGCGAGATAGGGGTCAATAGAGCCTTCCTTGAGGGATTCGTATTCCCCGATGTGGAATGAAAGCTTGTTGATCTGGTTGTATGCTCCTGCAGATGCAGAGTAGTACCAGGGAATGCCGAACCACCAGAACGGGTTGAGCACGAAGGTATCGATTCCAAGACCCACTGAATCACGAATTGTGGAAGGACCGAAGAATGGCAGTACGAAGTAAGGGCCGTTGGGAATACCCCAGACACCGAAGGTCTGTCCCATATCTTCGTTGCCGAGATAGAGAGGCATGGTTGATTGTGCATCGCCTACAACATTACCAAGTCCGCCCAGTCCGAAAATGGAGTTGGCTACAAATTTGGATGTTTCAGCTCCGGCAGTATAGAATTTACCCTGCAGCAGACAGCTGGTCAGGCGTACGGGGTAAAGCATGTTCTGGAAAAAGTTGTTGGTCCATGTTCTGGGTTTGAGCGGGACCACCCACATGTAGCCCTTGGTAACGGGTTTCATGATGTTGAAGTACAGGTAGTCGTTGAACTTGAACATCGCACGGTTATAACCCTGCCACGGATCAGAAGCATATGCTTCTTCGTGTTGCTCGGAATCACCCCACATATCTTCGCTGAATTCATCTTCAGCATATTTCTCAGGATTATTTTTTACGGCACCGATCACACCGGAGCCGACTTGAGCCACCATTATGGATTCTTGGATGTCCGCTGATCTTACCTGTGACGGAAAAGTCAAAAGGATCATGGTCAGAACCACAAAGGCAAGTATTGTTGTGGAATAGTTCCTGGTCATGGTTATTGTCCGTTATTTAATGCCGTTTTCAGTTGTGGCTTTAGGGTTCGCTTTAAGTTCAGCACATTTGGCTTCGAGGCGCTTGAACAGTTTTTTCTTGCTGGCTTCGAAGGTCTGATCGTTAGTCGTGTCAAGAATTCCGGTAAACTGGGTACGATAGTTCTTGACCAGACTTACGCCTTCAATTTTGACATCATAGACATCCCACTCACCGTCGGTGAGCTTCATGCGGTAGAAAACAGGAATATCCTGTTTGTCAGTTAGTAAACGAGTGTCAACTTGAGCATATTTTTCCTTAATAATAGTCTCTTTGTCAAATGCGACTTTTTCACCGGAATATTCACCGACACGACCAAGGTAGGTCTGCTCAAGCAGGTTGGTGAAAAGGGATACGAAGCGTTCTTTCTCTTCGGGAGTGAAATTGAGCCAAGGACGACCGATTGATCGTTTGGAGAGTTCTTCGAAGTTAAAAAAATCCTTTATGGTTTCGCGGATTTTGAGAGCCATCTCCTCCTGCTTGGCAGGGTTGCCCTTAAGTTCAGGGTCATTGAGAATTGCTATGACACCCTGAATCCCGGAACGCAGCCGGACCATGGGGGAGTTTTCAGCCGCGAAGGCCGCTCCCGCTGAAAGGCTGAGGAGCAGTACAATAATGAATATGGATAATGTTCTTTTCATTGCGGAGAACCGATTATTTATTAAATTGTTTTTTCTTTAGACTTTGCCAAAAACATACTTGCTGATCAAGTCTTCAATATCAATTGCAGACTCGGTTTCAATTATAACTCCGCCGGGTTCAATGGGGTCTCCAACGCCTCCGGGGGTTATTTTGATATATTTATCCCCGATTAAACCGCTGGTCTTAACCGAAGCAATGGCATCGTCGGTCAGTTCGATGCGTTTTTCAAGGTTCAAAGTGAGTACTGCCTTCTGTTTCTCTATGTCGAGATTAATTTTACTCACATAACCGATGGGAACACCCATCATTTCAACGGGAGAGTTAACCCGGAGTCCGGTCACGTCGTTAAAACTGGCAGTAACCTGGTAATGGTCGTCTGAGAACATATGCACATCGCCAAGTTTTATACTCATGTAGACAATGCAGAGCAGACCGATAAAAACAAATATGCCGACGGCTGTTTCTTTAGGATATTTTTTCATGCCGGAATCCGTGTCCAAATTAATTGCTGTTCAAGTCGCCAATATATTTGGCGCAGTCCATTTTCATAACTGAGGGATCAAGGGGAGCCATGGTCAGGCGAGGAGCCTCACGTTCTTCACTTTCACGATCCAGAAATTGACGCAGATAAGGTTCTTCCGTTGCCAGAAGTTCATCCTTCTGACCCTTGAAAAGGGTTTTACCTTCACCGAGTACGACAACGTAATCGGCTATTTTTTGCATGCTGGCCAGATCATGGCTGACCACCACAATGGTCATATCGAACCTTTCCTTTAGTTCAAGGAGCAAACCGTCAAGCTCGGCCGAGTTGATGGGGTCGAGTCCTGATGTGGGTTCGTCGCAGAACAGGATATCTGGGTCCATGACCATGGCGCGGGCCAATCCGGCCCTTTTGCGCATGCCCCCTGAGAGTTCATTGGGGTAGTAATCCATAAAATTTTCAAGACCCACGAGGCTAAGCTTGGCTTTAACCACTTCGTGGATTTGGTCTTGTTTGAGCCGGGTATGCTCACGTAACGGTAGGGCTACGTTATCAAACAGGGTGAGGGCACCCAGCAGGGCTCCGTCCTGAAAAAGAACGCCGATGCGTTGCTTCAGACAGCGGAAGGCCTTCCGTTTGAGTTTATAAATATTGTGCCTGCCCAGATAGACGGCTCCGTCCATAGGGATGTTGAGTTTGAGGATGTTTTTAAGCAGGGTCGATTTACCGCAGCCTGAGCGTCCGAGAATGACGGAGATTCCACCGCCGGGAAGGGTCGCGTTGATATCGGAAACCACAGGCTTATCGCCGTATCCGATAGTCAGGTTCTCAATTCTAATGTCCGGTGCTTTGGTACTCATCCTGTTCCTCTATAGAAGTAAGGAAGTTATGATGTAGTCGGCCACAAGGACCAGCACACAGGACATAACTACTGCGGTTGTTGTTGCCTGGCTTACGCCTTCAGGACCCTTACCGTCTTTGCGGTGGTGGGTGAAATAACCCTGAAAGCAGCATACGGTGCAGACCAGAACAGCGAAGACAAGTGATTTATTGAATCCTGCGGAAATATCATCCCAGCCCAAGGCAGTGTGCACCCGGTGCCAATATACGCCTGCATTGCCGCCCATAAGCATGACTCCGCTCATATAGCCCCCGGCAATACCGATAAGGTCGAAGAGGGCTGTGAGGATCGGGAAGGATATAAGTGAAGCTACCAGTTTCGGGCTGACCAGATAGTTAATGGGGTTGATGTCCATGAGTTCGAGGGCATCAATCTGCTCCGAGATGCGCATGACCCCGATTTCAGCCGTCATGGAGGACCCTGCCCGTCCGGTGAGCATTATGGCGGTAAGTACCGGGCCAAGTTCGCGGACCAATGAAAGGGCCACGGCTGCTCCGAGAAATCCTTCGGAACCGAATTTAGATAAGGCGTATTGAGTCTGGAGCCCCACAACCATGCCGGTAAAAAGTCCGATCAGGGATATGACAGTAATGGATTTTACTCCGATGAAGTAGAGTTCCTTTACTGATTTATTGAAAATTCCAAGTGAACTGAAAATATGAAGCAGGCCGTCCATGAGGAAAATGAACATTGCTCCCGCTTCATTAAGGAGATTAATGGTGTATTTCCCAACCAGATTTAACGGCAGGAGTATTTTGTTTTCAGTTTCAGTTCGAGACATGGTCAGTTAATTACCATAAATAGTACTTAAAGCGTTAATTAAAATTTTTAGATGCTTTTATTGCGAATCAATATAGGGTGAAGCTAAACCGTCCCCTTAGCACAATGATCTGGAAAATAAAAGGACGAAAGAGGTCTAGGAGAGGTATTAATTCCGGACCGGTCCAAACAGTCTTTTCCAGATCAATCTTAGTCATCGAGACCGTTTTTATTTTCCCACCAGCTTGGCGGAGGACCGAGATACCACCAGTCTTTATGGTCGGTCTCAGCTATCTTATCGGCCAGTTGCTGGCCTTCTTCAGTACGCAATCTTTTTAGTGCAGATTCCAGCCATTTGCCGGCGTAAGGATTACCCATATCCAGTTCCTCTTTGAGGTTAAGGATAAAATCCAGCTGGTCAGCATCCTGCGCCAGTTTAGATTCAAGGGTTTCACATTCTTCAAGTTCTTCCCAATGGGGAAAAATCTTATCTTCAAGCCCTGTACCGGCAAGGGTGTGACGCAGCGACTTGTCCCGGTAGCTGCGGTTGTAGATGCGGTTGACGTAGTTGAAATCCCCGGTGCGTGCTTCATGAAGGTCATGGAAAAGGCACATGAAGACTGTGCGGGCCATGTCTGCCCCGGCCATGTCAGCAAGCACGTATCCCAGAACCGCCACCCGGTAGGAGTGGTCTGCAACGGATTCCGAACCTGTTCCCAGAAACTGGTAACCTGTACGCGGGGTCTTGCGCAGCATGCCGACTTCAAAAAGGAAGTCGGCAAGTCTGGTCATTCTGTCGCGGTTTTCAAGATTTTTCATCATAGGAAAGTCTGATTATATTGATGTAATGTGAAATTTTTATGATCTGTAATCAGCGTTAATGCGGATATATTCATTGGTCAGATCTGAAGCCTGCAGCATGGAGGTTCCGTTGCCGTCACCGAGAGTGATGTTAACTTCAACATCCTGCTTGCGCATAATCGGTTCCAACAGAGCGTCCATATCTCCTTCAACCGGTTTCCCTTTCTCAAAAACAACAACTTTTCCGAAGCTCAGGGTCAGGTTTTCAGGGTCAAACTCTGCACCGCTTCTTCCGGCTGCCGCTACAATACGACCCCAGTTTGGGTCTTCTCCGAAAAGTGCGGTTTTAACCAGCGGCGAGTTCCCGACTGCACGAACCATGAGTTCTGCATCTTCATCTGAAGCAGCTCCGCTGACGTTAATATGCATGACCTTGGTGCCGCCCTCTGCGTCCTGTACTATCATATAAGATAGCTGCTGACATATATCGAGGAGCAGGGTTTCAATAGCTTTCTGTTTGTCACTACTGTCAGCTTTGACCCCGGACGCACCGTTGGCAAAAGCCATAACGGTATCGTTGGTGCTGGTATCACCGTCAACGGTAATGCAGTTGAAGCTCTTGTCAATGCAGCGGCGCAGGGCCTCCTGCCACCATATAGGGTCAACTTCAGCATCACAGGTTACGTAACCGAGCATGGTTGCCATGTTCGGGGAGATCATGCCGGCACCTTTGCACATGCCGAGCATGCGTACCGCTTTGCCGTCGCATTCAATCTCACCCCAAGCCAGCTTGGGAAATTTGTCAGTGGTCATGATTGCTCTGGCTGCTTTTACAGGATCACTGTCAGCAAGAGCTGTTTTGAGTTTGGGTGCTACTTCACGCCATTTTTCCATATTGAAGCGCGGTCCGATGACCCCTGTTGATGAAGGGAGCAGGTCGCGTGAGTTAAGTCCAAGGTATTTTGCCGCCAGTACAAGACTTTCACGGCAATCTTCTATCCCTTCCGCTCCGGTGCAGGCATTTGCCAGTCCTGCATTCACTATGGCTCCGCGGACAATTTGTGATTCAGCAAGAATTTCCTTGCCCACGGTAACCGGCGCAGCCTGAAATTTATTTTTGGTGAACACTGCTGCGGCAACAGCAGGTACATCACTGAGAATCAGGGCCAGATCGTTCCGGCCGCTGTACTTGAAACCAGCCTCAAGGGCTGCAAACTTATATCCTTGGGGAATGTGAAGCATGGTCTTTTATCCTCTGAAATATGCTGTCAGCAGCGGTGTTGACAGTAGTTTTTAGTAGTTACTCTCTCGGAAAAAACTGTGCAAGATAAAATAGCTGATTAAAACAAAAGTTGTTGTGATTCATATAAAAAAAACGGGTCTGTCCAAGCAAGAACAGACCCGTTGATATAAGCTGAATGAGTTCAGACTAATTCAGGAGATCCTTGCGGACGTACTCAACTTTAGCCTTGGATCGCAGTTCGGTTAGGAAAGCGTTGAACACTTCGTTGGCGCGCTGCTGGAAGATGGCATTCATAACCATCTCTTTCTGGGCAGCCCATGCTTCCTCTTTGGGAGGAATACGGTCATCAACACGAGCAACAATGTAACCGCCGGGAAGTTCGAAAACCTCGGCCATCCACTGGTCTTTCTTGGCGGCCAAAGCAGCCTGAGCCAGTTTGGGGTTCATGCCCAGACCGGGAACGAAACCGTCACGACCAAAGGGCTCGGAAGTTTTGAGATCTTTCTTTATGGACTTGAGAGCGTTCGCTTCAGTCTTTTCGTTAGAAAGCTGACTCATGACAGCCATTGCTTTAACCTTAGCTAGCTGCATGGCCTGCTGCTGGGAAAGGAAGCTTTCAATGTCCTGTTTCTGGTCTTTAAGCGGGCTCAGAGACGGGGGAATATCTTCTTCTTTCTCAACAAGGATGTATCCGCCTTCGATGGCAACAGGCATATCAGTGGAGCTACCTTTGGGCAGAGCGATGATAGTCTGGGCTGCACTCTCTGTCATGCCGAAGGCACGGGAGAGGTTTTCGACTGTTGCCTTTTCGCTTCTCTTGAAAGCGATACCAAGTTCTTCAGAAACTTTGTCCAGTTTCATGCCGGAAGCAAGCAGGTCAATAGCATGGTCCAGTTTGTCAGTGATGGAGTCAGCAGCTTTTTCCTGAGCGATCAGGGCGTTGATTTCATCCTTGACCTGATCGAGGTCTTTCTGACCGGCTTCGCGGATATCGTCAATTTTGATCAGGTGCCAACCGAAACGGGTACGCACAGGCTCACTGATTTCGCCTTTTTTAAGAGCGAATGCTGCTTCTTCGAAAGGTTTAACCATTGCACCACGGCCAAACCAGCCCAGTTCTCCGCCTTTGGAACTGCTGGGACCTTCGGAGTATTTTTCAGCCAGCTTGCCGAAATCCTGACCGGATTTGGCTTTGGCGAGAATTTTTTTGATTTTCTTTTCAGCAGCAGCAACATCTTTGTCTGCTGCATTTTCATCAACAGTGATCAGGATATGACGGGCATTTACCTGAGCTTCCTGCTGGAAAGCATCTTTATTGGCTTCGAAGTAAGCCTCGATTTCTTCGGGATTTACAGTCTCGTTGATGGACAGTTCTTCCGGAGTGAAAGCAATGTATTTAACTACAGAGCGTGCCGGGATGGTGAACTTGTCCGGGTTAGCCTTGTAGAAATCTTCAATCTGTTTTTCGCTGATCTTGATATTCTTAACGAATTCAGCACCGGATACATAGTAGTAATCGATCTGAACTTTTTCAGCGGCAGAATCAAAAAGTGCACGGGCATCAGCTTCAGTGGGTTTGACCGGCAGGGTTACATAGTCCTGCAGCTTGCGGATCAGAGCGCTGTTGCGCACATCATTTTCAAAAGTAGCTGCGGACATGGCTCTGCTCTGAAGGAAAGCCTGATAGAGATTCATGTCGAATTTGCCGTCTTTGTCTGCAAATGCGGGAATCTGACTGATGCTGTAGGAAAGTTCACTGTTGGAGACAGAGAGACCGAGTCTTTCTGCTTCCGTTTCCAGAAGCTTCTGGCTGACCAGTTGCTCAAGGACAGCTTTCTTGAATTCAGGGGACTGCAGTTGATCGGAGTCTACATTGGGATTCTGGGCCCGCAATGCTTCAGCGGTTTCGCGATAGACCTGCATGAATTCCTGAGTCGGAACAGGCTGGTCGTTAACATAAGCGATTACCGGATCGGTGTTGCCGTTGAATCCGCCGGCGCCGAAGGCAAAAATAAAAACTGCGATAATGATACCGAATGCGATTTTGATACCCCAGCTCTGGGCATTTTGGCGCAGAATGTCCATCATGGCTTCTTCAGTCTCCGTTTGCAGCAGGTGCTGCTTTCAAGTGTTTATTCTATTCTAACTGGCAGGGCTTCCACCGTTGCGGATGCCCTGCCATACTCATTTACAGTTGTTTACCGACGTAGTTCAAAAGGCCGCCGGCTTTTATGATCTCAAGTTCTTTTTCAGAAAGGTCGTTTTTGGCTTTGATTTCAGCTCCATCAGCCATGACAGTGGTTTCTCCGCCGGGGGTGATGGTGGTGGTATCAATGGTCAATTTACTACCTTCCGACAGTTTGTCGTAATCGCTCTTTTCAGAGAGTACAAGGGGTAGAATGCCAAAATTGATAAGATTTGCACGATGAATGCGTGCAAGGGACTTGGTAATAACGGCAACAACACCCAAATGACGGGGGCCGAGAGCAGCATGTTCGCGGCTTGAACCCTGTCCGTAGTTTTCTCCGCCGAGAATGATTCCGCTATCGGCAGCTTTCATACGGCCGACGAATCCTTCATCAACACGACTGAAGATATATTCACTGATCGCAGGAATGTTGGAACGCAGTGCTGTGATCTGCGCGCCTGCGGGCAGGATGTGGTCAGTAGTAATGTCATCTTCGACCTTGAGGCGGATTTCAGATGAAATCTGGTCCGGCAGGGCGGAGAATGTTTCAAGGGGAACAATGTTGGGACCGCGCACGATTTCAACTTCGTCCCTGTTTTTAGGAGGGAAGATGAACAGATGACGGATTGAAGGAACGTCTTCAGGAAAATCGATCTTGGCCGGAGGAGTTCCCCAGGTTGCCGGATCGGTAAATTCACCTGCAAGTGCCAGTTTGGCGGCAGTCTGCGGGCTGGCAAGATAAACCTGCGCATCCTGAGTTCCGCTGCGTCCTTCAAAGTTACGGTTGAAGGTACGTACGCTGACTCCGGCAGAAGTGGGGGAGCCGCCCATGCCGATGCAGGGGCCGCAGGTACATTCAAGCAATCTTGCGCCGGAATCAATGAAGTTGGCGATCAGTCCGTCGGAAGCAAGCATTTTGAGAACCTGCTTGGAACCGGGGGAGATCATCAGATCCACACCCTCAGGCAACTGCTGGTCCTGCAGGATCATAGCGGTCGTCTTCAGGTCGGAGTAGGAAGAGTTGGTACAGGAACCGATGGCGGACTGGTTTACCTTAAGTCCGGCAAGGGACTTAACGGTAACAACACGGTCCGGCATATGCGGCTGTGCTACCAGCGGTTCCAGTTCGGAAAGGTTGATTTCAACTACTTCAGCGTAAGTTGCATCCGCATCGGCGATAAGCTCGGACCAGTCTTCTTCGCGGCCCATGGCCTTGAGGAAAGCCTTGGTGTTCTCATCACTGGGGAAGATGGAGGTTGTAGCACCCAATTCAGCGCCCATGTTGGTGATAACGGCTCGTTCAGGTACGGAAAGTGTCTTTACGCCTTCGCCTGCGAATTCGAATACCTTGCCCACACCGCCTTTAACGGTTTTGAGCTCAAGCAGCTTAAGGATAATATCTTTGGCGGAAGCCCATCCGGTCAGTTTACCGGTAAGCTCAACCTTAACCACCTTGGGCATGGGAATGGAATAAGGCTGTCCGGCCATTGCCAGAGCAACAGAAAGCCCACCCGCACCCATAGCCAGCATACCCAGTCCCCCTGCGGTGGGGGTGTGGCTGTCGGAACCGATCAGGGTTTTGCCCGGTTTGGCAAAGTTTTCCAAATGCAACTGGTGGCAGATGCCTGTTCCGGCAGGGGAGAAAACAACGCCGTGCTTGGCAGCAACTGTGCGCAGGTACTGATGGTCGTCCGGGTTGCGGAAACCCATCTGCAGGGTGTTGTGGTCAACGTAACTTACGGAAAGTTCGGTCTGGACAGTATCAATGCCCATCGCTTCAAACTGCAGATAAGCCATGGTGCCGGTGGCATCCTGGGTAAGAGTTTGATCAATTCGTAGTCCGACTTCTGTTCCCGGCTCCATTTTGCCATTCAAAAGATGTGCAGATATGATCTTTTCAGTAATATTTAAACCCATGATACCTCCGGTATGATTGTGCTTTTCTTAAGCGATTTGAAACTAAGTGTCCTGTTGTCCGTCGCATTCCCGCGTACTTCATAAAGTGCCCGCTAAAGCTGTTATGAGAAGGCGGGGAGCTATTATCCTTCCATTCCGAGGCGCATTCGGTTTATTTTTCGTTGACGGATGTCAATCTCTGCTTCCAGACGCAGTTTATTTTGCTGAGAATCGAAGATTTCTTTGGCAAAATAGATCCCTTCAGAAGGATCTTCACTCGCCAGCAGTTCTTTGGTGCGCTGCTGGCAGAGTGTAAGTTCTTTCTTGAAGTTTTCGATTTCTACTTCGATCTCAGGGATGCTAGTCGATTTTAATTCTTCTTCGGGTTGTTGATTCATCTTTTTTCTTAACCTCAGGGTCTTTGAGTCCGTTGATTTCCGGCAGGCTGTTGTAGAGGGTCCAGTAACGAGGCCAGAGATCGGAGATGTCGCCGGGGTTTTCAAGAGAGATTCCCGGGCGCATCCAGGCCATGAGACCGAGAGCAATACCGAAGAAGGGAGTAGGTGCGGACCATGCTTCGTCCCATTTGAGTCTGCCGGGAAGAACGGTAAGCTCTTCGTCGCCGCGTTCGTATTTGATTCCGAGGCGTTCAAGCAGTTCAATACCCTGTTCAAACATCACTGCATCAGCAATGTTGCTGACTTTGCATTCGGAACGGGTGTTGACTGCGAGGGCAAGGCCTACGGGGAAGAGGTCGTTAGCATTTCCGAAGTCAAAGGAGGCTTCTGCTGCGGCTTCACCCTTGGTTGCAGTGATGCTTCCTTTGGAAATTTCAACATTAAGACCACCGGCCTTCAGGATTCTGAGGGCATCTTCAGCGGTTTTTGTTTTAGGCCAGTAACCGTTAAGAGTTACCTGTCCATTGCTGAAGGCGGGCATGGCCAGCAGTGCGGCACAAAGTTCAGGTTCCAGTGCAATAGAAGGCTGTTCAGGAACAGATATTTCCTTTGTTGCGGGAATAGAACATTCAGTTTCGTTGAGCTTAGCTGCAACGCCGCATTTTTTGAGTACAGCAACAACTTCTTTAAGCAGTCCTGCTCCATGCCATCCTTCTGCAAATTTAAAGGTCAATCCCTGCGGATAGGTCCACGCGGCCAGAGCAAGAGCGGAGATAAATTCGGCAGGAATGTCTTCAGAAATTTCAATGGATGAAGCCATGCGGCCACCGCATTCGAGACGGGCGGGTAAGCCGTGGCTCTGCAGGTCAAGAGTATTGAGTCTTGCACCCAGCGGAGAGAGAACTTCGGCCAGAGGTCTGGAGTCGTACTGCTTAAGGATGGGGCCGCCGGCGATCTTGAACTTGCCAACAGTTTTGAGACCGAAAGCAATTGTCAAGAACATGGTCATGGCATTGTCCCCGGCAAAGATCAGCTTTTCTTCAAATTCGATTCCGTCTCCGGAGCGGGAGTCAATAGTCTCGCCATCCCATGAAAGGTGTGCGCCAGCCTGATTGAGTGCTTTGATAAGTTCAGTGATCTCATCGTTAACGCACAGGGGACCCATTTTTGCTTCTGCTCCGGAAGCAGCACTAAGAGCTATCCAGAGCTTGGACTGAAAAAGGGAACCGGGACCGTCAAAAGTAACGTCCACAGGTTTCTGGGGCGGAGAAAGTACATATGTAGAAAGCTTGCGGTTCTCAGGCTTGGCAACACCAGCATAAGCAAGGTTGTTGAGCTGTTCGAAAACACGGCGTGCTGTTTTGAGATCGAATTTTTTTGGACCGGCTTCTGCAGACCAAGTTTCAAAGATACGTCTTTCCATATCCGGATCACCAAGAGGCAGACCTTTCTGTTTGCGCTTGCTGGCAGCTTTACCCATAAGGTAGTTTCTGCGGGATACGAGGGAAAGAAGTCTTGCGTCCAGCTCTTTGATTTCGTCGAGCAGGGACTGTCTACGCGGTGCGGCACCGCCGGAACGTTCAAATTTTTTATATTCGGGCATTATTTTAGTTTCCTGAAATGTGATATAGAGAAGTCCACCTTAATAGCGCGATTTCTCCCGATGGGCAACCCCTCTGATTTGCCGTGTAAAAAAGAAGCCCTATTCGCCCGTAATGAAAAGAAAAGGGGAGAGGCGAAAACCGCCTCCCCCCTGAATAAGCAAGTAGTAATACTACTTAAATTACATTGCGTCGCCGGAAGCTGCGCCCTGCATTTTGACTTCAACCTTTTCGGTGAGGCCTTCGTAGTATTCGCGAAGCTGTACGAGAACTTCGTCACGACCGAAGTGATCTACGATCTCAGCGCCTTCGGAGAGAGCTTTACGCAGTTTGGTACCGGAAAGGATTACGCGCTCTTCTTTGTTGTGGGGGCAGGTTCTCAGGGAAGCCATGCCATCACATTTGTAGCAGTAGAAAGTCCAGTCAATCTTCATGGGCTCACACAGGAGAGCTTTGCCGGGCTCGGGGCAAGCTTCGGTTGCGTAAGGAATTCTGTCGAAGATTTCCTGAGCTTCGAACAAACCGTAGAAGTCACCAACACCAGCGTGGTCACGACCGATCAGCATGCGGTTAACACCGTAGTTCTGACGGAAGGTAGCGTGGAGGAGGCCTTCACGGGGACCTGCGTAACGCATATCGAGGGGGTAACCAGCCTGGATAACGTTTTCTTTAACGAAGTAGTGCTCAACGAGAGTGTCGATAGCTTTAACACGAACTTCAGCCGGAATGTCACCGGGCTTGAGGTTACCGATCAGGGAGTGGATCAGACAACCGTCACAAACTTCGATGGAGATTTTTGCCAGGAATTCGTGAGAGCGGTGCATGGGGTTACGCAGCTGGAGAGCGGAAACAGTGGACCAGCCTTTTTCGTCGAACATTGCACGGGTTTCTGCGGGACGCAGGTAAACGCCTTTGTACTGTTCGGGGTACTCACCTTCGGAGAGAACTTTAACGGGGCCAGCGAGGTTGTATTTCTTCTGAGCCATAACCATCTGAACACCGGGGTGATCTTCAAGAGCGGTTTTCCAGAAGATATCGTCTGCAGATTCTTCACCTTCACCTTTGAAGACCTGGTAGCATTCCCATTTCTTGTCTTCTTCGGTCATTTCGTATTTTTCGGTGATCTGCATGGTTGCGTATACTTCACCGTTGTTAACGAGTGCGATTTCATCGCCGACTTTAACGTCTTCGTTGTCGGTGTCGAGGGTAACCGGTACAGGCCAGAAGGTGCCGTCGGTCAGCAGGAATTTTTCACAAACGCCTTTCCAGTCTTCTTTACCCATGAAGCCATTCAGGGGAGAGAAGCCACCACATCCCATCATGATGAGGTCACCCTTTGCGCGGGCAGAAATTTCGATCTGTTTCAGGCCTTCTGCTTTTTTCTGTTCAGCAGCGAGTTCTGCGCCTTCGAGCAGGCAGCATACAAGACCTTTACCACCGTGAGGGGCTACGAGCTTAGACATGTTTACGTCTCCTTGTAGTAATTATTTTTTTCAACACCTTGGCCCTTCCGCAAGACCTCCTGATAAGAAATCTTCGGCCTCCGAGTATAATTATGGAGGCTGCGCTTCTATGGTTGAAGCGGGTCTGCGGAACGAAAATTCGTAAAAAACCATTATCATGGAGTGCATTATCAGGATAGTCCTAAAACGCTTTTTCTCCATAAAGCTTAAGAGGGGTTATGAATGGTTTGTGAAAGAAATGTCAAGGCCAAAATTGAAATAGAGTGAAAATTTTCACTTAGTCAAAAGGTCGGTTTGGTGTCTGTCAGAAAGTTTATGTATATTAAAGTAGTTATTTTAGTTGCTTAGTGAGAAGTAATAGGTTTTGGGTCTGTTTAAGTCTGGTGGGTTGTTTGAAAGAGCCTACGGATCTTTTTTTTGAAAGAGTCGTGTGTGGGCGCTTATGGCTATATTTCACAGTTAGAATTGAATGTTAAATTGTCATATTATATGTAGCTATTATTTTGACTCTGTCTAGAGAATATTAGACAAAAGTCTATGCCGTTGACATGTAAAATCGGTTTGTTAGGGCAGTTGTGAAGAAAATCCCACAATCTGAAAAAAAGGCTTGCAATTAAAGGCTAGATTGAACTAAATACCAATCCATGATGGAACACATTATTGTTTTGTCGCTTAAGGCCTGAGCCGTTTTTTGGTATTTTTGGAACCTTGGCGACAGTGTTTCTAAGCCGTTTATACAGCGGATTTGAAATTAGCTTGTTCTAAATTTCACTTTCGCCTTGACACCGAGTGAGGGGCTTGATAGTTACTAATTTCACGAGCCTTGAACTTTAGGCAAGATTATAAATGGTTATAGGATGTCGGTGATTGATAACATTAAACCCTTTTAGGAGGACTAGGTATGCCGACCTTTGTCAATCCGGAAAAGTGTGATGGCTGTAAAGGTGGAGAAAAAACCGCCTGCATGTACATCTGCCCTAACGATCTTATGATCCTGGATCCCGAAGAAATGCGGGCTTACAACCAGGAACCCGAAGGATGCTGGGAGTGTTACTCCTGCGTTAAAATTTGTCCCCAGGGCGCTATCGAAGCACGTCCCTACGGTGACTTCGCACCCATGGGTGGTACTTCCATCCCCATGCGTTCTGCTGAAGACATCATGTGGACCGTTAAATTCCGTAACGGTAACGTAAAACGCTTCAAGTTCCCCATCCGCACTACCCCTGAAGGTTCTATCAAACCTTATGAAGGTAAACCCGAGCCGGGCGATCTCGACAGCGAACTCCTCTTCACCGAAACTGCACTGGCACAGCCCAAAGAAGTTCTCGGACAGAAGTTTGACGTTGCTGACGCAGACAAGACTACTGCTTGGAAGGATCTGGATTAATAACTACTAAGCTTTTGTCTTAGGTGTATTAATTCACGTAATCTAAAAAACCTAATTAAGGAGGAAACATGCCTCTTCTCCCTAGTAAAGAAGCTTCCAAAGGTGTTGCTCTCGCAGAACCTGAGCTTATAGAAAAAGACGTTGATATTCTTCTCGTCGGTGGTGGTATGGGTAACTGCGGTGTTGCTTATGAAGCAATGCGCTGGATCGAAAAAACTGGTGGCGACATCTCCATCATGCTTCTCGATAAAGCTGCTATGGAACGTTCCGGTGCTGTTGCACAGGGTCTTTCCGCTATCAACACCTACCTCGGCGAAAACGACGCTGATGACTACGTACGCATGGTTCGTACTGACCTCATGGGCCTCGTTCGTGAAGACCTTATTTTTGACCTTGGCCGTCACGTTGATGACTCCGTTCACCTTTTTGAAGAGTGGGGCCTTCCCTGCTGGATCAAAAAAGACGGTAAAAACCTCGACGGTGCTGCAGCTAAAGCAGCTGGTCTCTCTCTGCGCAACGGCGACGCATGCGTACGCTCCGGTCGCTGGCAGATGATGATCAACGGTGAGTCCTACAAGTGCATCGTTGCTGAAGCAGCTAAAATGGCTCTCGGCGAAGATAACTACATGGAACGCGTCTTCATCGTTAAGATGCTTCTGGATGCCAACGAGCCTAACCGTATCGCTGGTGCTGTAGGTTTCTCCACTCGTGAAAACAAAGTATACGTTTTCAAATGTAACGCAGCTGTTGTAGCTTGCGGTGGTGCTGTTAACGTTTACCGTCCTCGCTCCACTGGTGAAGGTATGGGTCGTGCATGGTACCCCGTATGGAACGCTGGTTCCACCTACACCATGTGTGCTCAGGTTGGCGCTGAAATGACCATGATGGAAAACCGCTTCGTACCCGCTCGTTTTAAAGACGGTTACGGTCCGGTTGGTGCATGGTTCCTGCTCTTCAAAGCTAAAGCAACCAACTACAAAGGCGAAGACTACTGCGAAACTAACCGCGCAATGCTCAAGCCTTACGAAGATCGCGGCTACGCTAAAGGTCACGTTATCCCGACCTGTCTGCGTAACCACATGATGCTCCGTGAAATGCGTGAAGGCCGCGGCCCCATCTACATGGATACCGCTACCGCACTGCAGAACACCTTTAAAGAACTGACCCCTGCTGAGCAGAAGCACCTTGAGTCCGAAGCTTGGGAAGACTTCCTCGACATGTGTGTTGGTCAGGCTAACCTCTGGGCTTGTCAGAACATCGAACCTGAAAACTCCGGTTCCGAAATCATGCCCACCGAGCCTTACCTCCTCGGTTCTCACTCCGGTTGCTGCGGTATCTGGACTTCCGGTCCGGACGAAGACTGGGTTCCCGAAGATTACAAAGTTAAAGCTGACAACGGTAAAGTCTACAACCGTATGACCACCGTTAACGGCCTCTGGACCTGTGCTGACGGTGTTGGTGCATCCGGTCACAAGTTCTCTTCCGGTTCTCACGCTGAAGGTCGTATCGTTGGTAAGCAGATGGTACGCTGGGTTGTTGACCACAAGGACTTCAAACCCGCTCTGAAAGAAAATGCTGCTGACCTCGCTAAAGAGATCTACCAGCCTTGGTACACCTACGAAGCCGGTAAAGGCATCTCTACCGACCCCGTAGTTAACCCCAACTACATTACTCCCAAAAACTTCATGATGCGCCTCGTTAAGGCAACTGATGAATACGGTGGTGGTGTTGGTACCATGTACGTGACTTCTAAGTCTCTCCTGCACACCGGTTTCAAACTTCTCGAAATGCTCGAAGAAGACTCCAGAAAACTGGCTGCTCGCGACCTCCACGAACTCATGCGCTGCTGGGAGCAGTTCCACAGACTGTGGACTGTACGCCTGCACATGCAGCACATTGAATTCCGTGAAGAGTCCCGTTACCCCGGTTTCTACTACCGTGGTGACTTCATGGGTCTCGATGATTCCAAGTGGAAATGCTTCGTCAACTCCAAGTACGATGTTGAAAAAGGCGAAACTGTCATTTTCAAGAAAGCATACCACCAGATCATCCCCAACTAAGCCGGGAATGATATACGCGGCTGCGGGCACTAGCCCGCAGCCGTTCTTTTACGGCTTGCATTGAAATGGTCTGAATCCGTATTGCGACCCTTCGGTCGGTGTCCGGGTTTGGGCCATTTTAAGGCTCAGGGCTTCTAAGAGTTCAGGAGGATAGAGAATGTCAAATAGCATACTTGTCGTAGGCGGCGGGTTCAGTGGTATCACTGCTGCACTCGAAGCCGCTGAAGTAGGCCATGAAGTCTTCATCGTGGAGAAGGCGCCGTATCTGGGTGGCCGGGTGATGCAGCTGAATAAATATTTTCCGAAGCTGTGTCCTCCTTCCTGCGGACTGGAGATTCAGTTTCAGAGAATCAAAAACAATAAGAACGTTAAGTTCTTTACCTTGGCTGAAGTGGAATCCATCAGCGGTTCCAAAGGCAACTATGAAGTCAAGGTCCGCATTAAGCCCAGATATGTGGGCCCCGGCAGTGTTGAACTCACTGACATCATCGAGAAACTGTCCAATGACATTACCGATGAATTTGAGTTTAAACTCTGCGACCGCAAGGCTCTTTACATGGATGTACCTTTTGCTTTCCCCGCTAGGTATGTTCTTGAAAAAGAAAATTGCACAGATGAAGACCTCAAACTCCTCGAAGGCGTCGATGTTATCGACCTTAAGGATGAGGAAAAGGTCATCACACTTAATGTAGGTTCCATCGTCTACGCTACAGGCTGGAAGCCTTACGATGTTACCAAACTTTCCAACCTCGGTGCAGGTACCGTTAAGAACTGTATTTCCAACATGGCGATGGAAAGACTTGCAGCTCCCAGCGGACCTACCAACGGTACAATTGTGCGCCCCTCTGACGGTGCACAGCCCAAAAACATCGCATTCGTACAGTGTGCGGGTTCTCGCGATGAAAACCACCTCAACTTCTGTTCCTACATCTGCTGTATGGCTTCCTTGAAGCAGGCTGCATATGTTCGCGATCAGTATCCTGATGCAAAGGTCACCATTTACTACATCGACCTGCGTACTCCGGGACGTTATGACAAGTTCGCCAAACGCATTCTTTCCGATGCCAAGATCAATGCTGTTAAAGGTAAGGTCGCTGAAGTTATCGAAGAATCCGGTTCCGGCAATGTTCTTGTCACAGTTGAGGATGCTGAATCCGGTATCAAGTCCCAGAACGAGCATGATCTCGTAGTTCTGGCTACCGGTATGCAGCCCAGTCTTGCAGGTACCCCGGTTCCTTCCGGCGTACAGGTTGACGATCAGGGCTTTATTGTCGGCGGTGAGGAACAAGGCATTTTCGCTGCCGGGTGTGCAAAGCAGCCTCTGGATGTCATGAAGACAGCCCAGTCCGGTACTGCTGCCGCTCTCAAAGCGATCCAAACGGTGATAGGGAGGTAAGTCGACATGCCCGAAAAAATCGGTGTTTATTTCGACCAAGCGAGCGTATCCCCTTACCTGAACGCTGAAGAAATGGCTGAACTTGTCGGTCGCGTTTACGCGAACGAGTGTCCGGTCGTAAAGGTGCACCCGCGTCTTAACAGCGAGGAAGGAAGAAAGCTCATTCAGGAAGATATCGACGCTGGCAACGTTGACGCAGTATGTATCTGCGGCACTAGCCCTCGCGTTGACTGGGATATTTTCGACTTTGACAAAGTCGCTGTCGAACGAGTCAACCTGCGTGAACAGTGCATCAAGGTTTTCAGGAATCCCGACGGCACCATGCCCGATCCTAACGGCGAAGTTCCTGAGCTCCTCAAAATTATGGCAAACGAATACGTCAAAATGGGTGTTACCAAGCTGCTCAAGACTAAAGAGCAGGAATCCCAAGCCTTTGATGCCAACAAGGTCGTCATGGTCATGGGTGGTGGTTTCACCGGTCTTACCGCAGCTCTTTATGCTGCCAAGACCAACCACGACGTAATTTTGGTGGAAAAGGAAGCTACCCTCGGTGGTAAGGCTGCCGGAATGTACAAGACATTCCCCCTTTCTTATCCATACACTGAAGCACATGAAACCGGTATTGAAGCGCTGATCTCTGAAGTTCAGTCCAATTCCAGAATCAAAGTGCTGACCTCCGCACAGCTTAAGGCTCTCGAAGGTGCTCCCGGCAAGTACACTGCTAAAGTGAAAGTCGGCGGCAACGTTGAAGAGATGCCTGTCGGTGCATGTGTACTGGCTACCGGTTGGGTTCCCCAGGACACAAAATACGTAGAACCCATGGGCTACGGCTCTTCCAAGGTTGTGACTGCTGCTGAATTTGAAAAGATGGTCAAGGAAGGCAAGATGACTGCAAAGTCTGTTGCTTTCGTGCTTGATACTCGCCTCAGTGAAAAACAGTTTGCCGCTGAAGAAGAAGCTTACGCGAATCGTTCTGAAGAGCAGATTGCGGCTGACGATGCTGCTGCAGCTGAAGCTGCAGAGGGAGAAAAGGAAGATACTTTTGTCTACGAAGACATGGAATCTTACAAGCACCTTCCTTACAGCTCTGAGCTGAACAGTCTCGTTGCCCTCAAGCAGGCAAACTACGTACGCGAAAAAGACGATTCCGCCGTTGCCTACATCATCTACGATCACATGATGGTGCCCGGCATCAACGAGCGTTACTACCGTGCAGCACAGGATAACCCCGGCGTAATGCTGACCAAGGGTACCGTAACTTCCATCAAGGAAGAGGGTGCCGGCATGGTTGTTTGCGCCAGCAATACCCTGCTGGGCGAAAAGATTGAAATCGAAGCTGAACTGGTCGTTGTTCCTACCGGTATGGTTCCCACCACCGCGCACGATCCGACCATCAACCTCGTATACAGACAAGGTCCGGCATTCCCCGATCTCCAGCAGTTCGACGGTTATGCTGACTCCAACTATATCTGCTTCCCTTACGAAACACGCCGTACCGGTATTTACGCTGCAGGTTGTGTTCGTCAGCCCATGTCCATGGGACTGGCCCGTGAGGATGCAGCTGGTGCTGTTCTGAAAGCGATTCAGTGTATCAACTCCTCCAACCATGGCGTAGCTGTACACCCCCGCTCCGGTGACACCACCTATCCTGTTTTCAACTTCATGCGCTGCACTCAGTGTAAGCGTTGTACCGAGGAATGTCCCTTCGGCGCACTTGATGATGATGAAAAAGGAACACCAATGCCGAATCCGTCCCGTTGCCGCCGTTGCGGTACCTGTATGGGTGCCTGCCCTGAGCGCGTAATCGGATTCGACAACTACAACATCGACATGATCGGTTCCATGATCAAGCAGGTTAACGTTCCTGATGATATGGAAGTCGGCGGTCCCCGCTTTATCGTTCTGGCTTGTGAAAACGATGCCTACCCGGCACTCGATATGGCAGCTATGCGCGGTAAAGGCTGGTCTCCTTACGTTCGTGTTGTTCCCGTCCGTTGCCTCGGCTCTGTAAACACCATCTGGATTGCTGATGCAATGTCCAAGGGTATTGACGGAGTTCTTCTGCTCGGTTGTAAGTACGGTGAAGATTACCAGTGCCACTTTGTGAAGGGTTCTGAACTTTGTAACCGCCGTATGGAAAACGTCGCTGATTCTCTGAACAGACTTGGCGTTGAACCCGAACGTGTTGTACAGGCTGAACTTGCCATCGACGAATATGACAAAGTGCCCGATCTGATCGATAACTTTGTTAATGCGATGATCAAGATCGGTCCTAACCCGTTCAAGGGCTACTAGGAGGTAGACGCGACATGGAAAAAGATATTCGCATTAAACCGGATCTGCAGTTTATCAAAGAACTGCAGGAAGTCGGTGGCGAAAGCCTCAAGAAGTGCTATCAGTGCGCAACTTGCTCTGTAGCATGTCCCCTCTCGCCTGCCGACAACCCTTACCCGCGTAAGGAAATGGTCTGGGCTCAGTGGGGCCTCAAAGATAAACTCGTAAATGACATTGATATATGGCTGTGCCACAACTGCGGTACCTGCTCCGACCTGTGCCCCCGCGGCGCACGTCCGGCAGACCTGCTCGCAGGACTGCGTAACATGGCCTATCAGAAGATGGTAACCCCTTCCATTATCGGTAAATGGATGGCTTCCCCCAAGCACCTGCCCAAGCTTATTGCTATTCCGGCAGCTATCTACCTGGTGATCTGGTTCATCATGGCGGGAGTTCGCGGTTCCTTCTTCCCTCTTAAGGATGGTGAAATCGTCTACGGACATCTGTTCCCCGGCGACTTTACTATTGACCCGATCTTCATGATTGCTTTCGGTTTCATGGCTTGGACCTTCTATAAGGGAGTGAAGAATCTGATCGCATCATTTGCAGATCAACCGAAGGTCTTTGCTATAGGTGACAAATCTGAAAAGCCCAGCATGCTGGAGTGCTTCATTGACGTTTGCAAAAACGAACTGCTGACTCACTCCAAGTGGAAAGAATGCGGCGAAACCGACGAAGCTGACGAACAGAAGTTCAACGGCCACCGTTTCATCATGCTTGCGTTCATCTGCCTGATGGTGGTTACCGGTGTGGTTGCTGTCACTCACTGGGGCGGAAAGATTATTCCTTTCATCGCTCCCATTGGGCATACTCCAATGCCGCTGTGGTCTCCGGTCAAGATTCTGGCCAACGTCGGCGCAGTATTGCTGGTTTACTCCCTCGTACTGCTCACCAAGCGTCGCCTGAATCAGGATCAGGGCGTACACGGTTCCAGCTACTATGACTGGTACCTGCTCGGCCTGATCTGGACTATCGCCGTAACCGGTATCATGTGCGAAATCCTGCGTCTCCTCGGCGTCGCAATTCTCGCATACCCCATGTACTACGTGCACCTGATCGCCGTATTCATGATGTTTGTCTATCTGCCGTGGTCTAAGCTTGGACACCTCGTCTACAGGACTGCAGCTTTAACTTATGCAAGATACATTGGCCGTCTGCCCATGCCGGTCCGTGAAGAAAAGACTTTTACTCTGTAATAGAGCAAGGAGGAACTAACCATGTCTGAAGCACGCAAAACTTTCCCCATGAGCACTTTTGTGTCCTACATTAAGGGTGGCGAAAGCAATAACTCTGTACAGGAACTTCTGGGCTACATGACTCAGAAAGACATCGATGCTGAATTCGAACCTTTTGCAGCAGCTCTTGCAAAAGCATGGATCTACGAACAGCATCCTGAACTGGCTAAAATGAAAACCGGTCAGGTTACCGGCCTTGGCGACAACGTTTCCGTTGGCGCACTTCCCGGCGACGTTATGACTCAGGTTGACGCTATCTTCGGAAAGCTCGCTGACTACCGTTCCACTATTTCTGAGCAGGCTGCTAAAGTTCAGGCTCTGGAAACCAAACTTGCTGCTGCTGAAGGCAAACTCGGTGAAACCGAAAAAGCCATGGCTGAATACAAAGGCAAGTGTGAAGCTTTCGAAGCTGCTGGTAAAGACGAAGGCGACAAAGTCATCGTTACTTCCCAGGAAAAAGTTGAAGAGTACATCGGCAAGGTTGATGAGCTCCTCAAGATGATCGAAGACGTTAAAAAGCACGGTGTTGTAACCGTAGCTGCCGGTGCTGTTGCTGGCGGTGCAGCTCCTGCTGCTGATGCCGGTTCCGCTGGCGCTCCCGAAACCGGTGGCGCTCCTGCTGAAGACTTCGGCTTCGGTTCCGATCCCTTCGGTGATGACAGCTGGTAGGCCGTTAAAAAGCCTTTTAGCTTCATTCAATTGAAGTACGTTAGGCCCTGTCCGCAATGCGGACAGGGCCTTTTCTTTTGTTCAGGTCTAAACAGAATAAAATTTTTTTTGAAAAATTTTACATAAGTGAGAACTCATTCACAGGTATCAAAATGCCATTGCAATGCAATTTAATAAATTACTCGAACTTAATTCATGAAAAGAGTATTTTTAGTGACAAAATGTCAGCTAAAGCCAAGAGCCTAATGATTTAGGCGGAAATTAGCCAAATATGGAAAATGGTGCTAAATATATGGACAATTTTGTAAGCAAAAAAAGACTTTTATTAAGCATTATAATCTGTATGATTAAATGTGAATCAGTAAATGTAGATACTAATGTTAGATAAAAGTACTAGAATGCAGAATATAGTTATATGTGGCTTATTGTGTTTCTTGATCAGGTAATCAACTGTGTTGTTGCATATTTTGTATTGATTCTGATTCAACAATCAATTGAATGAATTTGTTCTTGGTAAAGCATTGTTGTTGCGAATATTAATTCTTTAGATTGGGATAGTAAGGAATAAAAAACGTCTTCTACCTTGATCTTAAGAAGAATAATGTGTATAGGTATGTCCAATATGGCAGAACTTCATTTACACGACGTGAGCGTCCGCTTTGGTGGACTGCAGGCTTTGGCAGAGGTTAACTTCTCTCTCATGCCGGGAGAGATTATGGGACTGATCGGTCCCAACGGCGCTGGCAAAACCACAGTCTTTAACGTGATCACCGGAGTTTATTCGGCTTCCGGTGGGCACGTGGAGTACAATGGTGAAAACCTGACCGGGCTGAAGCCGTATCAGGTACTCCATAAAGGCATTGCCAGAACCTTCCAGAATATCCGTCTTTTCCAAAACATGACCGCACTTGAGAATGTAATGGTTGCCCAGCACTCCCGCTCTTCATGCGGGGTATTCGGCGCCATTTTTCGTACTCCGTCCCAGAAAAGGGAAGAAGCACGTATCAAGGAAAAGGCCATGGAGGAACTCCGTTTCGCGGAGCTGGACGAATATGCTGACGAGGTAGCGTCCAGTCTTCCATACGGTCACCAGCGCAGGCTTGAGATCGCAAGGGCACTGGCTTCTGAGCCAAGTTCCATTTTGCTTGATGAGCCTGCAGCGGGACTGAACCCGGCGGAAAGTGCGGAGTTGATGGAAACAATCCGGAAAATCTCTGAAAGAGGCATCAATGTTCTGATGGTGGAGCATGACATGAAAGTTGTCATGGGAATCTGTCAGCGTCTGGTGGTCCTTGATCACGGAGTAATGATTGCAAAGGGGAACCCTGAAGAAATTCAGAAGAATCCTGCTGTTATTGAGGCATATCTGGGTAACTAACCTTATTCACTTTAGGGAGGCTCATTTTATGAAACGTTCTATCATGACAGCTCTGCTTGTAGCAGCTATTCTGATGCTGAGTGCAGGTATGGTGTTTGCGAAAACCCTCAAAGTCGGAACCATGGGACCTTTGACAGGACCCTATGCAGCTGACGGTAATGACATTAAAAACGGTGTACTCACCGCAGTTGAAGTTGTTAAAGCAAACGGTGGAATCTCCGGCTTTGATGAAATTGTGGTTCTGCCGCAGGATACTGCATGCGAACCCCGCCAGGCTGTTGCAACTGCCAACAAACTGATCAACGAAGAAGTAAACGGCGTAGTTGGATCATACTGCTCAAGTGCAACTCTGCCTGCTTCTGAAGTTCTCGATGAAGAGTCGATCATTATGATCACACCTGCCTCTACCAATGAAAAAGTTACCTCCCGCGGTTTGCCTTACATGTTCCGCATGTGCGGGCGTGACGATGACCAGGGTGCTATAGCTCTCAAATTCATGCAGGAGAAGCTTGGTGCCAAGTCTGTTTATATCGTAGATGATAAGACAGCTTATTCACAGGGACTTGCTGACGGTGTTGAAAAGATGTGTAAGGATGCAGGAATTAAAGTTCTCGGACACGAGCACGTAAACCAGGGTGACAAAGATTTTTCTGCTATCCTGACCAAAGTTAAAAACAGCAATCCTGATGTGTACTACATGTCCATGCAGAACTCTGCTACCGGTGCTCTGATGCTTATCCAGGCCAAGCGCATGGGTATCAAGGCTGCTCGTCTGGCTCAGGATGCAGTTTACCATCCCCAGCTTATCGAGATCGCTAAAGATGCAGCTGAAGGCGTTTACCTGACCTTTGGTTATATCGACAGCGAAGCTCCTGCATACAAAGAATTCTACGCCAAGTATCAGCCCAAGCACGGTGAACCCGGTGCATACTCCGGTTATGCCTATGACTCCGCCATGGCTTATTTCAAGGCTGTAAAGGCTGCCGGTTCTACTGATCCTGAAAAAGTTAAGGCCGAACTCATGAAGCTTGATTACGATGGCGCAACCAAGCATATCAAGTTCAAGCCTAATGGAGACTCCGGCTCCAACTACATTATCCGTAAGGTTGATGGCGGCAAGTTCATTAACTATTGGAACCCCGCAACCGGTCAGCTCTACTAGAGAGTGTTCCGCAAATTCATACTATGATCTTGTTTTATCTTAAAATAAATATGGATTTATTTTAAGGCTGGCGCACTAGAAGCCAAAAAATGTCGGCCCCCGTCTGAAAGGGCGGGGGCCATTACGAACAGCCCCCGGAACTCCATGGAATATTTTTTTCAACAACTCATCAACGGTATTACCCTCGGCAGTGTTTATGCATTGATCGCACTGGGCTATACCATGGTGTACGGCATTATCCAGCTCATTAACTTCGCCCATGGTGAGTTTTTTGCGGCTGGCGGTTATGTCGGTGTTATCTTCATGAGCTACCTGCTCGGGCAGGGTGCTCCAGCATGGGTATGCCTGTCCGGCTCGCTTATTCTGGCTATGGCTTATTGCGCTATGCTGGCCATGGCTGTCGAGAAAGTGGCCTATAAACCGCTGCGAAGCTCTTCAAGGCTTTCGGTGCTCCTTTCTGCTCTCGGTATGTCCATTTTCCTGCAGAATGGCCTGATGCTTACTCAGGGTGTATATGACAGACCTTATCCCACTGAATTGACACAGGGAGGATTTGAGTTTGGGACGGTTATGCTGTCCTACATGCAGCTTTTCATTGTCAGTCTGACCGCGTTTTTGCTGGTGGCACTTAACTTTTTGGTTTTCAAGACCCGTATCGGTAAAGCCATGCGCTCCACTGCTCAGGATAAAATTATGTCCGCACTGGTGGGGATCAACTCCAACCGCATCATCAGTCTGACCTTTGCCATCGGTGCCGGACTGGCCGCTGCAGCAGGGATTATGGTCGGTCTTTATTACGGATCGGTTCGGTACGACATGGGCTTTGTTCCGGGAATCAAAGCTTTTGCCGCAGCTGTTCTGGGCGGTATCGGTAATATTACCGGGGCTATGATCGGTGGGTTTATCATTGGTATGGTCGAAATTTTTGCCGCCGGTTATATTTCCGGTGAATACAAGGATGTCTTTGCATTTCTGATCCTTATCGGAGTGCTTTATTTCAGACCTTCAGGAATCATGGGAGAGAACGTTGACGATACCAGAGTTTAAAAAGCACTGGACTTCTTTAGGCGTTGGGATGATCTGGCTGTTCATCCTGCTCTGGCCCTTGCTCGGAGTAAAGCCTGAGGGGCTGGAGGTAGCAACCACCTTTTCGGTCTGGTGGAAGATTGCTGTGAGCTGCTCATCTGTCCTTGTACTCTATCAGCTGAACAGAGTCGGAGCATTTAATTTTATTGCCAAGCCTGCCGAGGCAGCAGTGGGGGGAGTGAAAAAGGCAACCTCGACACTGCCGTTTGCAGTCTGGGCTTTTGCTATACTGGCATTTGCAGTTGCTTACCCGCATCTTTTCGGACGCTATGCACAGGATGTGGCTATTAACTGTATGATTTACATCTGTCTCGGCCTCGGCCTGAATGTGGTTGTAGGTCTGGCCGGTATGCTTGATCTTGGTTACATCGCTTTTTACGGCCTTGGTGCATATACCTATGCCTTGCTTTCGATCCACTACAAGCTTGCTTTCTGGCTCTGTCTGCCTCTCAGTGCAGGTGTAGCCGGACTAGGTGCCTGCATCATCGGTTATTGTTCCATGCGCATGCGTGGTGACTATCTGGCCATTGTCACACTCGGTTTTGCTGAAATCGTGCGTATGGTGCTCAATAACTGGATGAGCCTGACCAACGGTCCCAACGGGATTACCGGGATTAAGTCTCCGGGTGCATACTGGCCTGATTTTGCAAATGGATTCAGCCTTGAACATCTCTGGCTTAAAAAGCTGTCTCTTATTTATTATGTAATATTGGCCTTGGTGGTCTTCACCATTATTGCGGTTTACCGTTTGAACCATTCCCGTATCGGACGTGCATGGGAAGCCATCCGTGAGGATGAGACTGCTGCCGAGGTCATGGGAATTCCCACTTTCTACATGAAGCTGCTGGGTTATTGTACAGGAGCATGTTTCGGCGGTATGGCCGGTGCCTTCTACGCGGCACGTATGCGTTTTGTCAGTCCGGAATCATTTACCTTCCTTGAATCTGCAATGGTTCTTTCCATGGTTGTTCTCGGTGGTATGGGCTCCATCCCCGGGGTTATCCTCGGTGCGTTGGCCCTGATTGCCCTGCCTGAGATTTTCAGGGATTTCGAACTATACCGCATGCTTGTTTTTGGTGGCGTCATGACTTTAATGATGCTCTTCAGGCCGCAGGGGCTGCTGCCTCCCAAACGTAGAATGAAGGCGGAAAAGGATTAAGCCATGTCAGAACCTATATTAGAACTTCGTGATGTCCATGCAGGATATGGCAGTATCAAGGCCCTGAAAGGTATCAGTATCAAGGTTATGGAAGGGGAGATCGTTTCCATTATCGGTGCAAACGGTGCCGGAAAATCCACGACCCTGATGACTATCTGCAATATCGTCAAAGCCTCTGCCGGTGAGATTTACTACAAGGGTGAATGCATCAATAAGATCGCTTCCGATAATTTGCCTTCCATGGGACTTTGTCAGGTTCCTGAAGGGCGGCGTATTTTCCCCCGGCTGACCATTGAGGAAAACCTCGATATGGGGGCGTTTTTCCGTAACGATAATGAAATTGCCGATGATATGGAGCGGGTTTTTGCCATGTTTCCCATCCTGCGTGAAAGACGCAGGCAGGCAGGTGGAACATTGTCCGGGGGAGAGCAGCAGATGCTGGCTATAGGGCGTGCTCTTATGAGTCGGCCCAAGGTTCTTCTTTTGGATGAACCCTCTCTTGGTCTAGCACCGCTTATCGTTAAGCAGATTTTTGACATCATCAATGAAATCAATAAGCTTGGAACGACGATAATTTTGGTGGAGCAGAACGCAAAGGTGGCTCTCAGTATGGCTCATCGTGGCTATGTTCTAGAAACCGGGAATGTTGTCATGGAAGATGAGGCTTTGAAGCTTCTGAATAACCCGGATATCCAAAAGGCATATCTCGGCGAATAAAAGTATTTAAGCAAAGGTCATAAAACCCCCGGAAGTACCGCTTCCGGGGGTTTTATTGTTTAAGGCATTGCAAAAGGTTTTAGACACGGTGTATGTGCTTGTGCTATCAATTATTAAAGTCGCGTTCTATAAAATCGGTGAGGTATTAGTGTTGGTAAAGTGGTTTGAATTGAACCGTATTCAAGTAATCAGCGTTGCATTGGCTGCGTTGATACTTTTCTTTTGGCTCCGAGCTGGAGCAGCGGCTGAGATTGTGACTGTTGCAACCGGAGAGTGGGAGCCCTATGTCTCGGAAGCTGATGGGGGGGGCGGGATTTGTGCCGATATTGTGAAGGCTGTTTTTGCTGCGCAAGAGATAAAGGCTGAATTACATTTTTATCCATGGAAAAGGGCCTTGTGGAGTTTAAAGCAGGCAGCAGTCGATGGATCCTTTCCTTGGGTCAAGCGAGCTGATAGAGAGCAGGCTTTTTTATACTCTGACCCAATCTATGAAATGCAAGCGTCACTGTTTTACTTGAAAAAGAGATTTGAAGAGCCCGTCACTATTTCCAGTGAAGGTAAGGGTAAATATTTGGTCGGCGTTCCTTTGGGGTATGAGCTTGGTAACGATTTAAGACAAATGGGATTTAGGTGTGAATCGGTGCCGTGTATCAGTAATGGTTTTGAAATGCTGCTTAAAGGGCGTATTGATTTTTTACTGGAAAGTGACGCTGTCGGACGGTTTTTGATAAATAAAGTATACACCGATCATGTTTCGGATTTTGGTGAAATTGCTGCCCCGTTAAAATCAGAAAGTCTTTACTTGTTGTTTTGTAAGAAAAAGAAGAATTCAAAATATCTGTTCAAAATGTTCAACCAAGGATTAAAAAAAATTAAAGAGAGTGGCACATACGCTAAACTGATTGAAAAATATTAATTTGTTTTTACTGTGAATGAGCAAGTAAAAGCTTGCACAAAATATGTACTTTATGTTTAGGTTGTTTTCAAAATAAAGCAGTAGTTCTTATCCCACGTTTTGGAGGCATATTATGGCTAAAAAGGTAGTGATTGATCAGGACGAGTGTATTGGTTGCGAAACCTGCGTAGAGCTTTGCCCTGAAGTTTTTGCTCTGGATTCCGAAGGAGAAAAGGCTGAAGTAATCAAAGAGGATGCTGTTGATCTCGAATGCGTACTTGAATCAATTGATACGTGTCCGGTGGAATGTATTTCTATTGAATAAATTGCATTCTAAATAAGTGTTTATATTAAGACGCCCCAAGTGGGCGTCTTTTTTTTGGATTAATTGGACAAAAAAGATATATTGTGTTTAATCTATATTTTAAATTTATCTGTTCTGAATCTTTTAAAGAAGGGTGCGTAGATGAAGATAAGAACCAGAATGATTCTGGCTATTGTTTTGCCGATGATAATTTCGGTAGGAGTTGTCATGTTTACTGTATCTATGCAGTTCGACAGTACAGCTGAAGATTCTTACAGAAAAACCGCCGGTCAGGAATTAAAACTGATTAACAATTACATTGCCGAAATTCTGAAGAAGGCAGAAAACGTCAGTCGGTTTGTTGCCGGATTGGATGAGACTAAAAATGCCATGGGCAGGTGGACAAAATATTTCAAGCTTGATGGTCCCAGCAAACCTGCTCAGTATGCGACAGATCAAACCGAAATCATGGTTAACCGCCTAGCCAATGATCTGATGAAAGCCAATCCTGCTTTTGCATACGTATACCTTGGTTTTGAAGATGGCGGTTATACTCAGGACGGTACAGATACGCTGAAGAATGATTATGACCCGCGTAAGCGCCCTTGGTACAAACAGGGCAAGAGCTCTCCAAACGAGTCGACCCTTCTTTCGGCATACATGACTACGGAGGGTTTTCCGAATATCGGTATGGTGACCAAGATTAAAGACAAGAGCGGTAGTTTCATAGGTGTTTCCGCGGTAGATATTTCACTGGGTGACCTGACCAAGATTATCAATAATCTTAAAATCGGAGAAACGGGTTTTGTTGTGCTGGTGCAGGGTGATGGAACTATTCTGGCCGACCCTAAAACTCCTGAAAACAATTTCAAAAAGATTGATGATATTGATAATGCTGCTTTGAAGGCAGCTTACCGCTCCAAAACCAGTTGGCTTGAGTCTTTGGAATTCAACGGAGAGAAGTTTTCTGCCGAAGTTTATCGTTCAAAAGAGACTGGCTGGAGCATGATCGCATTTTTGCCCCACGCGGAGATTTATGCGGCTTCCAAAGAAGCGAATTTGACCATGCTCACAATTGCTGCTGTGGCGGCTATTGTTTTCGGATTACTGGGAGCATTGCTCGTCAATTCCCGTCTTGTCCGGCCTATCCATGCCATGGGTGAGTTTGCCAAGCAGATTGCCGGCGGAAATTATGAAGCAAAACCGGAAGATGTATCATATAAAGCTGAACTTCGTGATCTGCTCGATAACCTGCAGTCCATGACCGGGGAGTTGGTTGAAACAATTTCCCTTGCCGATGACAAGACCCGGGAAGCTGAAGAGAAAACCCTGCAGGCCGAAGAGGCCTTGGCTGAAGCTGAAGAAGCTACTCGCAGGGCTGAAACAGCAAAGCGTGATGGAATGTTGCAGGCGGCCGGACAACTTGAGGAGATTGTAGAACGTATTTCGTCTTCTTCAACTCAGCTTTCAGCAAATATTGAAGAGTCGAGGGGCGGTTCGGCAATGCAGCGTGAGCGTGCTGCGGAAAATGCCACGGCAATGGAAGAGATGAACGCGACTGTATTGGAAGTTGCAGCTAATGCTTCGAAAAGTTCTGAAGAGGCTGAGCGCGCAAGAAAAGAAGCTGTTCATGGTTCCGAAATTGTAGACAGGGTAGTGAGCGCAGTCAGCAAACTCAAGACGGAGTCGGAAAAACTGGCTGTCGAGATGGGACAACTGGGTGAGAAAGCGGAGTCTATCAGCAGTGTCATGAGTGTGATTACTGACATTGCGGATCAAACCAACCTGTTGGCTTTGAATGCAGCCATTGAGGCGGCCAGGGCCGGGGAAGCAGGGCGGGGGTTTGCCGTTGTTGCCGATGAAGTTCGTAAGCTGGCGGAAAAAACAGTGAGTGCCACTTCGGAAGTTGGTGGAGCTATCGGTTCCATTCAGCAGTCTTCAAGAAATTCGATCAATACCATGAACGAGACAAGTGATATGGTCGATTCTACAACCACTCTGGTCAATGAAGCCGGGGATGCTTTGAAGTCTATCCTTGATATTATTGAGCTGGTTGCAGAGCAGGTCAGATCCATTGCTACTGCAGCGGAGCAGCAGAGTGCTGCATCTGAAGAGATCAATATGTCCACATCTGAAATCAACCGCATTGCGGATGAGAACTTCAACGCCATGGAACAGTCCGCAGATGCTATGGCTAATCTGGCTGAGCTTTCCAATATGCTTAATAATTTGATTGAAGACTTGAAGAAGTCATAGCAATAACTGATTTTTAATCAGGAGCAAGGCCGGAGTGGTTAATTATCCTCTCCGGCCTTTATGTTGTTGACGGATTATGGACAGTTGACCTTTTTAGTTTGGGCTGGCAAATCCAGCTTCAGCACGTACTCATTGTAATTACGTATGAACTTACAAAGGGTATTTGTTTTGCTTATACCAAATAAGGTCTTTATGTGTATTCAATGGCGCAACGGTGCAGGTTGCCGTTAAAAACGCTAAGCTTGCCAAGATGTGGATTAGTGCATAAATAGAGAGTACTGAAGTCAGCTAAAAACCCGTCGCATCAAGATGGGAAGGTGAATAAATATATGAAATTTTCTATGGGGTATAAACCCTTTCGGACATTATTCCGTGTAGTTGCCGTGGTTATGGTTGCCATGGTTCCTTTTCTTTTCTTGGTAGGAGAAGGTGAGTGCTCTTTAGGGGATAAAGACAAAGATACTAAAGTCACCCTTCCCAAGCAGGTTGATGCCGGCCTTGATTATCTTTTTGATTTTATGTCCGGCAGCGGAGCAGAGCTTGATGCTTCCAAAATTGCAGGCCTGATCAAGTATGTGGATGATACTCCCCCGACAGATAAAATTATCAAGTTGCCTAAACGTGATTCCGCAAACGGTGCGGCCATGCGTATGCAGGTCAATGCCGGATTGAAGAGAATTCTTGAATATACCTATAATCCTGAAATTCCCAACTACGCCATTTATCCTTCTGTTATCAGGGTTAGCGGTTGGTCTCCTGACAGCCAGTTCTACGCTGAAAAGGTTCAGCCTTGGAAGTTCCTCGGTGACTGTGCTACTCCCAGAGTCTGGCGTGGTAAGGAATTTGAAGTTAACACCCCGGATTCCTTTGGGGGGGCATATTACCGTTACGATTTGAACCGCTTGCTGGTTCTCATGAAGTTTGAAGGCCGAGATGTCTTTCTCTCCGTCTCCAAGCAGATGGATAAGTCCAGCGTGGGCATGAAAGGACTGGTTGTTGATGATAACCAGTGGAACTATTTTTACAGCGGCATTCCCGGATTGACTTCGGGCGGCATGGGCTGGATGGATACTTTTATGTATGACTCCATGTCTGTGAATCTTTATATTCAGGACAAAAATGAGCCAGAACAGACTGTAAGCTATCTGTTCAAATGGCTGCGTGCCGGATGGGCAGGGCTGAATGTGGTCCGTCCCAAGCATATTTTTGAAGGCAGCCAGCGTTTCGGCCGTGCTTTTACCGCCCTGATGGAATCCGAGACTCTTCCCGAGCCGCAGGTCTTTGCTGAAAAGGTCAGAGAAATCGAATCTATGCCTGATCAGGAATTGGATAACTATATTTCCGAGTATTCAAAACAGGTTGAGCACTTTGCAGTCAAGCATCCGGTCTTGTCCGATAAATTCCCGGAAGTTTACGAGAATGGTAAGTATGCCGATAAGTTCACCCGCGAAGAGCGCATCGGCGTTCTTGTAAAGGAATACGTCAAGCAAGCCATGGGCAAGCAGTGTTTGATCTACGAAAAGGTCGTATCCAACTAGCAGTGAGGTGTTCATGCTCTATTCTGAAAATGAAGCGAAGTTCAAATACTGTCCCTATCTGATGACCAGCGATGACAAGATGAAATTCTGTCAGGGAAGCATGTGCATGATGTGGCGGTTTGCTGACGGAGATAAAGGGTATTGCGGACTGGCCGGAAATCCGGAAGAAAAGAAGTAATCATCTCAATGATCAATTCATAATATGGCCAAGCCTTTTGCATTTAAACTTGAAAAGGTTCTGGAGTTCAGGGAACAGGCGGAAGAGCAGGCCCGGTTTGCTCTTGCGGAAGCCCTGCGCCTGCATCAGGAGCAAAAGAAGAAGCTTTGGGCTGTAGAAGAAAAGATCGTCGCCCACCAGAAAAAGAAATATGACAATCTTTCAGCTAATGATATGTGGCTCTGGCAGCAGTATGACATGGCCCTCAAAGAGGATCTTCATGCTGCCCAGCTTCGCTTGAAACAGTTGGCCCTTAACTTGCAAAAATGTCGTGCAGAAGCTGTTACTAAGTCAAAAGATCGTAAATTGCTCGAAAAGCTAAAAGAAAATCAGGCGAAGAAATATCATGAAGAAGAAAGTCTCAAAGAACAAAAAGAGTACGACGAAATGGCAACAATTCGCTTCAAACCTGAAAATTTCTAAGATACTTGTCTGCCTGATTTTGCTGGCATTTTTTAAGCTGTCCCTGATAGGTTCGCTGGGCTTCGATTTTACTGCTCACCATGACGAAGTTAAGGAGGTTGTGGAAGCTGTGGTGGAAAGCGGCAATGTTGTACGCAGTGTTGTGACTCCCCCGCAGGCCATTGCCGCTGAAGCTAAGGAGAATGCCAAAGCAGCACCGAAAGAAGCTGCTAAGCCTGCCACTATGCCTGAGGCGGACTGGAAAGCACTCAAGGCCAAGGAAGATGAATTAGCCCGCAAAGAACGCTCTCTGCGTACCCTTGAGCAGAATCTGGATAAAAAGCTGGCAGAGCTTAATGCTCTGGAAAGTAGGCTTAAAAAAATGATCGACGATGCTGATGTGCTTAAGGATAAAAAGATCAAGCATCTGGTGGGTGTTTATACTGCCATGAAAGCCAAGCAGGCCGCACAGGTTATCGAGTCCCTTGATACCGACCTAGCTGTCAAGATTTTGTCAGGCATGCGCGGTCGCAGCGCCGGAGCTATCCTTGGATTTGTAAGTCCTAAGAAAGCAGCCAAGCTTTCCGAAGAATTGACCAAATTGCAGACACCTCTGGAATAATAGTTTTTTAAAATTGCAAAGAATCAAACTCATCATTGCCTATGATGGCACCAATTTCTGCGGCTGGCAGTTGCAGCCTGAACTGCGCACTGTGCAGGGCGAATTAGAAAAAGCCATAACACGTATTACCGGGACTTCGGTACGGGTGCACGGTTCCGGGCGTACTGACAGCGGAGTACATGCTTACGGGCAGGTGGTTCATTTTGATGTGGATGATACCCGCGTAACTGTCCCATGGCAGCGCGCGCTTAACTCTTTGCTTCCCGATGATGTGACTGTGCTGGACGCTGAATTTGTCACTCCTGATTTTCATTCCCGTTTCAACGCTCTCCGCAAGACCTATACTTATACCTTGTGGCTGGAGAATAATTTTTTTCTGCCTTGGCGCAGGCACTATGTTTGGAAATGCGGTCCTCTTGATCTTAAGGCTGTCGACCGTTCCATGCAGTTCTTTCTTGGCGAGCACGATTTTGCTGCCTTTCAGAATACCGGTACCCCGGTAAGTTCCACCGTACGCACAATCTTTGATTTTAAACGTTACCCCGGCCAAAGCGAACATGAAATGGTTCTTGAGGTCTGCGGTTCCGGTTTTCTGAAGCAGATGGTCCGCAATATGGTCGGCTGTCTGGTGGAAGTCGGGCGGGGTAAAGCCGAACCCGAAACTGTCCGATTATTATTACAGATGAAGGATAGAACTGCGGCCCCGGCTACAGCTCCTGCTCAGGGGCTATGTATGGCCGGTGTCTACTATGGAGAAACGGGTAGTGGCGGAACTGACACTGGACGGAACCAAGCTCATAACAGCGGAATCAACGGAGAAGTCTGATTCCCTGCAGCAGGTTTTCCCTGAATCATACTGGGAAGACCGGTTCAGCCGTGCCGCGCTGAAAAATAAGTATGAGCTCACAGCTCCATCCGTGGCCATGGAAGTCCAATCCAAGGTCAAGTCCCTAAGCGAGACTCTTGCCGCCTTCCGTTGGCCGGATCAGGGCTTTGGCCTTAGCGGCGCCCGCCTTGTGGTCAATGATCCCTTTCTTGATAATAAAATTTCTTCTTCCATTACCCCTAAGGGTGATCTCCAGCGCTACAACCGTTATTATTCGCGAGGTTTTACCGGTGAAGACCTGACAACGCTTGATCCCGGATACTACAAGTTTGATATGTCTCTGGGATACAACAGGAGCAGTATTGATCTGGATCTTTCAAGCAGTGTTTCTGAAGGTCAGGATTTGCCTTGGGGACATATTAAGAACCAGCTTGTTGTTCAGATCACCAGTGACATGACTAATGACGAGGTTTTGGAAGCAGTTCGTGATGCGGTCAATGACAGTTCCCTTCCGGTGCAGGCCCGTATCATCAAGCAGAATGCCGTCGGTTCAAACCCGGACGACCTGTTGGGAACTGGGTCGGCTCTGGCCTTTTCCGTAAACACGGCCTACGTAGTTACTGAAGGCAGTGACGGTGTCGGCCCGGAAAACTTTGAAGCATTGAATAAACTTTCTTTTGATGACACCAGCGGTCACCTGATTTCCCACTTAAAATTATACGCCACCCAGAAGCCCCTGGGGCCTGCGGAAGAGGGACTCTATAATCTTTCCAATGCGGTAGCCGGGGGACCATCCCAGTTTCTGAGCAAGGCTTTTGACGTTAATGCCGGGACTACTCTGACAGCCGGAGATCACTCCATCGACTATACAATCGGCTCCGAGTCCGGGACGATCTACTTCTCCGTGGAAGACGGAGATGACTGGGATACAGTCTTGACCCGTATCGCCAACGCTGCATCATCAACTTCGGATAAAATCCATGCTGAAGTCGTGGACGCCAAGCTCGTTTCACCAGTATATACAGGGGACGACTACTATCTAATTGACGGCAAGTCCGTAAGCATTACCGCAGTTAACCCTAAGATCGGGGAAAGGCTTGAACTGGAACCCGGCTCCGGTCTTGATGCACTGGGGTTGAATGTTACTGCCCGTCCCGGTTCAGATGCCCAGATGACCATCAACGGTTTTACTGAAATCCGTGCACCCGGTGAGTTTGCTTTGGATCGGGGCAGGGTCAAGGTGAATCTTGAAGAAGGTTTCGGGGGCAGTCTGCCGCTGCGAGTCGTGGATGCTGTCACTGAAATGGAAAAGAATGTAGGGCTGATCACCGATGGTTATAATGATCTGCGCAAAGCCATCCTGCCTGCCGAGGACCTTTTTCGCGAGGGCTTTGCCGATCTCTGGCGTAATCCGGTTACTGACAATAAGGTTGATCTGGAATGGATAGGACTGAAGGAGGCGGAAGAGGATAAGCTTCTCTGGTTTGATTCCGATACTTTTTACGATGCCTTGCTGTCCGATCCTGATAAAGTTCGTGAGATGTTGGAAGATGAGGAGGACGGTCTTTTTACCCGCTGGCAGGATGTCAATGATGAAGTCATTGAAAACAAGGTCAGTTCTTATTTAATCCCGGAAACATCATTGCCCGGACCGTGGTTGCCGGAACCTTCTCCTCGGACTGAACTGGAGCTGGAAGTAAAACGTGAACTTGTCGATACTTTTGAAGACAGTTTTGATTTTGATATTGATGAGCCTGTCGATGATAGCGGAAGGATAGTCTCCATCAAGGGCTGACTAAAATTTGGTGGCAATGATTGTCCGCTCTTCTGCATCAAAGCGGAATTTCATTCTAGGAGTGGGCTTTTTGATCTGTACGGTCTTTCCGCCGATCTTGATTTCTACGCCGGGATGAACTTTCCGGTGGACCCGGATGGAGAGCTTTTCAAGAGACTTGTAGTAATCATTAAGTTCTTGCGAGAGCTGTTTGCGGATTTCTTTAAGCTTGATCTTTATGCGCCCGCGCATCAACAGGATCTGCTTCATCTGTTCCTGCTTGGCTGCGGGAGTTGATCTGAGGATGGATTCATTATCCCCCTGACCGATGGCGGAGTTGATCTTTAAAAGCCGTTCCCGCAAATCATCCCTTTCCTTCAGCAGTTTATTGTTTACTTTTTGCTTGGCGGTAATACTGACAATGGTTTTTACGCCGATTTCAGAGCCGATTTCATTAGCTTCAATGCCTACACGTGAAGTCACCACTCCACCTTGAATAATTCCCTTTCCGCCTATAGCACTGACCGAACCTTTGCAGCGGATCAGGCAGTTGCTCATCTCATGCTTGATGATGATTTCCTCTCCGCATTCAATGCGAGCGTTGGATGCAAACTGAGCTGTTATGACTCCTTCCGCTTTGATCAGTCCCTTTCCGGACATGACCAGTCCGCCTTTGACTTCGATATCTCCTCCGGCAGTGACACTGGCCCCTTCAATGGAATCCGAAACAACTATATGGTCCGGGACTTCCACCGTGAAGCCTTCACGTATGGAGCCGTTTACATGGACCGAGCCTTTTTCAAGCTTGATATTTCCGGTTGAGTAATCAACGTCACCTTTGGTTTCCAGAACATCCTTGACTGCCAGAATGTTGTCCTGAAACTGGACTATTCCGGTGGAGGTGGCTTTGTAAGTGATGCCATCCGGCAGGGGAGCAACATGTTCTCCGGTTTTTATCTCAAGGGGGTTGCCGCCGGGAGGAGGAGTCAGGCGTCCGTATACGTCTTCGCCTGCCTTTCCTTCAACTGGAGGGTGGATTTTCCCGATGATATCTCCGGGTGAGACCATAGGATGAACTCCGCGATCTTTGAAATCTATACGGTCGTCCTCTCCGGCGGTACCAATTGAGCTGGTGGAAATATCTTCGCGGTCATATTCAAAATATCCGTCCCGGCCGGGAACAGGTTCAGTTCCGGTTATAATTACGACTTTCTGTGCAGCACCGGTCTCGCGGGCCTTCTTTATAGCCGTTTGGCCTGCGACATGTTGCAGCGGGCGGGAAAGTCCCATTGACTGCAAAGTCGGTTCAAGGGCGCTGAGATCGTATCTGCAACCGAAACAGTCGTGGGGATAAAGCTTGGTGGAAACTTTCATCAGGTCTTCTGAAACCTTGATGAGGGGCTCAATCCTTACCTGCTGCTCTTCAATTTTAACCAGTCCGTATGTTTCGGCGATAAGCCTTCCGCTTTCCGGATTAAGAATACAGTTGCAGATTTCTGCGTCAGCGAGAGTTATCGGTGTGGGGGTATGGGTGTCGTCTGCGGGGATTGCTTCTCCGTCAAGGTTTTTGCCGGGAGAAGCCGGAGTGGCTTTACTCAATTTTCCGAATTCCATTCCCGGCAGAACCGGGAAATCAAGGTCGGCGTCAGTTATGATCTGGCCGTCTTCAGCATTTTGAGGGTACTGGGCCCGCACAAGGGCTACATTGAGTATGCTTTTCCCTTCGCCTGCTCTTTTAAGGGCGAACATGGCTCCGTCGTGGTCAAGCTCTCCGCCGATTCCGGAACGTTCCAGCTCTGCCTGCATCAATTCCAGAGAGAGTGGTCTTCCGTTACCTTCTGCAGGAGTATAGGCAGAAATGAAGGCTGCCATTTTATCCGGGGTAACCTTAAATTTCAGCGCAGCATCACGGCCTTCAGCAATAGTTTCATCCCGCTTGTTGCGAAGGTCTGCTCCCCGTGCAGAAGTCGCTTGGTCAGTCATGGATCGTATTACCCGTGTTTTTAGCGCATGCCGTTAAACCGGAATTGGAAAAATACTAATTTTCAAATTAACCTTATTATAGATTCAGCTAATGTTCAAATACTACTGATATATACTCCTTCGGCGTTTTTCTTATTTTGCTTTATGCATCGTCCAGACAAGCTCCTCCAGAATGGAAAGCAGCTTTGCATAGATTCCACCTGCTCCGGGAGGAGGTCCGAACAGACCGTTGCGTTGCTCGCGCAAGGCTTTTGGAAATATCGAATGAGGCTCTAGAGTGCGCATGGTCATGGCGAAACGTTCAGCAAGTAGGTACCCGGTCACTCCTTCTTCAAATATGGACATGTACTTCATGAATTCACCTTTGCATGAATTCCACATTTCAATGGAAGCATCATTCGGTTCCAACGAAGTTACTTTGCAGATAAGTGCATAAAGGCTGTTTAATGCTGCCCCGGGAATTCCCCGTCTCCAGCCGAGCAGCCATGGGTTGCGCCAGAAGAGCAGGAAGTGGCCCTGTCCGGTGGCGATAATCTTTTCCAGTGATTTGCGAACGGAAACAAGGTCCGGGTCTTCCCAATTGGTGGGGGTCTCTGCCAGTTCCCATGCCGGAAGAGTGGGGCGGTCCTGTGTCTTCTGCCCTAACATGCGGTCAAGGATGTGTGACAGCCAGATGTTGGCCTGCGCTGAAGCAGGGGTCTCAAGGTGCGGATAGCTTAATATGAATTTACCTTTTCCGGTCTGTCCACAAACAACGGCCGGACGGTCGTGAAGAAATTCCGGAAGCAGGGAGATGCCGTACATATTATGCCAGTCATTGAGAGTCCCTTCAGGCAGGGAACTGATACATAGGTCAGCCACCCAGAAGTCATTTCCCGGTTCACGGTAGCGGCCAAGGGCGGTTGTGGAATCGCATTTGTTTGGAGAGAACTGTCCCGGCCACCAGACCGGAATCAGGGCGTTTTCACCGAGACTGTCCGGAACCAGCGGGTTGGATTGGTCAAGCTTTACGTTGATGTGTCCGCTTAAAAAATGATGCAGCCTGTTTTCAAAACCCTTGCGTTGCCAGCAGCTTAAGCACAGGCCTCCGGCACCGGAAAGGCCCAGTCCTGCGCCGCCGCAAAAGCCGAGGTAGTTGCCGCCTTCACCGACATATTTCTGGATTTCAACGATGCCCGGTCCGCCAAGGTGCTTTGCCTTGCCCTTGGCCCAACCGCCGGGGACGATAAGTGCTGCTGGAGGCTTGCCTGAAAGCAGTCCTTGCGCTATTTGATGCCCACGCACAAGTTCGTGGTCGATGTTCCATGCTTCAAGGGCTCTTTTGACCAGCAGCCCCCAGATGTGGGAGTCGTCCCATAATATATAGATACTTGACATGTTCGTGTCTCTTTATAAGTGTGTGTAGCGCAAGTTGACGAGGCGAGTGCTTTTGATTTTTACCCCTGTCCCGTAAGTACACGTAAATTCTGGGCAGGCAAAGCACATCTTTTTTTAAAAATATTATTATGAAACCAACTTAGCAAGCTGATACGCAACGGGAAGCCGGGACAGGGTGACCCGCTACGTATTTTTTTGCTTAAGAATTTATATTTGAACAGGAGTCCATAAATGGCGGAATCAAACCTCCCCAAAGGTTACGAACCTTGGGATGTAGAAAAAAAGTGGCTTGACCACTGGGAAGAAAACAAGACTTTCACCCCCGATCCCGAAGCTGACGGCGATCCTTACTCCATCGTTATTCCGCCGCCAAACGTCACCGGTGTGCTGCACATGGGCCACGCTCTGAACATCACCCTTCAGGATATCCTCTGCCGCTATCAGCGCCAGCAGGGTAAGAACGTTCTCTGGGTTCCGGGCACCGACCACGCAGGTATCGCCACCCAGAACGTTGTTGAGCGTCAGCTCAAGACCGAAGGCAAGACCCGTGACGATCTCGGTCGTGAGAAATTCATCGAACGCGTTTGGGAATGGAAGGAAGAAAAAGGCGGTCACATCCTCAAGCAGATCCGCCGCATGGGCGCATCCGTTGACTGGGATCGCGAATGTTTCACCTTTGACGAGCAGCGCGCCAAGGCCGTTCGCAAGGTTTTCGTACAGCTTTATGAAGAAGGACTCATCTACAAAGGCAACTACATCATCAACTGGTGTAACCGCTGCCACACTGCTCTTGCTGACGATGAAGTAGAGCATTCTCCCAAACCGGGCCATTTCTACAACATCAAGTACAAGCTTTCCGACGGTTCGGGCGAACTGATTATCGCCACCACACGTCCCGAAACCATGCTCGGCGATACCGCTATCTGCGTTAACCCCGAAGATGACCGCTTCAAGCACCTCATCGGCAAGACCGCTATCCTGCCTCTCGTAGGCCGCGAACTGCCCATCATCGGTGATTCCTACGTAGACATGGAATTCGGTACCGGTGCCCTGAAAGTTACTCCTGCTCATGACATGAATGACTGGGAACTGGGCCGTAAGCACAACCTCGAAGTTCTTTCCGTTTTCGACGAAGATGGTAATATCAACGAAAATGCTCCTGAAAAATATCAGGGCATGTTCAAAGATGACCTTCGCAAGGTAATCGTTGAGGACCTCAAAGCTGAAGGTTACCTCGTTTCCATCGACGATCACGAGCACTCCGTCGGTGAATGTTACCGCTGTAAGTCCGTCATCGAACCCCATGTCTCCGAACAATGGTTTGTTGCCATGAAGCCTTTGGCTGAAAAAGCACGCGCCGCTGTTCCTTCCGAGACCAAGATTTTCCCCTCCAACTGGGAAAAGGTCTATTACGAATGGCTGGACAACATCCGCGACTGGTGTATCTCCCGTCAGATCTGGTGGGGACACCGTATCCCTGCTTGGACCTGTGAAGATTGCGGCGAACTCATTGTTTCCAATGAAGATCCTACCAAGTGCACCAAGTGCGGTTCTTCCAAGCTCATTCAGGAAGAAGACGTACTTGATACCTGGTTCTCTTCCGCTCTCTGGCCTTTCTCTACTCTGGGCTGGCCTGATGAGACCCCGGAACTGGCCAAATACTATCCCACATCCGTGCTGATTACCGGATTCGACATCTTGTTCTTCTGGGTTGCACGTATGATGATGATGGGTATCCACTTTCAGGATCAGATTCCGTTCCACCATGTTTACATTCACGCTCTTGTTCGTGATGAACATGGCAAGAAGATGTCCAAGTCCACCGGTAACGTCATCGATCCGCTGGAAATGTCCGACAAGTACGGTACTGACGCCCTGCGTTTTACCCTGACTTCCTTTGCTGCCATGGGTCGCGATATCAAGCTTTCCGAGCAGCGTATTGAAGGTTACCGCCACTTTGTTAACAAAATCTGGAACTCCGCACGTTTCGCGCTTATGAACCTCGACGGCGAGAAGCCAGAAGCAGCTCTCGAAGATGCATCCGGCCTCGCCAACGAGTGGATTCTGCATCGCCTCGAAGAGGTGAAGGATACCATGCGTGAAGCAGTTGAAGCCTACCGCTTCAACGAAGTTGCCCAGACCATGTATAAGTTCATCTGGAACGAGTTCTGTGACTGGTACCTTGAAATGATCAAGCCGGACCTTTACAGCGAAGATGAGGCTCGCAAAGGCGCAACCCTGAAAGTGCTTTGGACAGTTCTTTCCGAGACCATGGTCCTGCTGCACCCGGTAATGCCTTTTGTAACTCAGGAAGTTTGGTCCGTACTGCCCGGTATTGAAAACGGCGACATTGCCACCGAAGCTTACCCCGAAAAGCGTGACAACTGCCGCAACGCAGCAGCTGTTGAGCAGATGGATCTCTTTCAGGGGCTTGTTTCCGCTGTACGTAACATTCGTACCGAGCTGCTCATTGCTCCTTCCAAGAAGCTTGAGCTCATCGTGCGTACCGCAAATGATGAAACAACCGCACTGATCAACGACAACGCTGATCTGATCATGGCTCTTGCCCGTCTGGATTCCGTAACCGCAGGTCCTGACGCAGAGGGCCCCAGCGCTTCCGGTACCGCTGTTGTTCAGGGTAACGAACTCTTTGTTCCGCTGGCAGGCGCAGTTGACTTCGAGTCCGAGCTTGCCCGCCTTGATAAAGAGTTTGCCAAGCTGGACAAAGATCTCGTTGTGATAGAAAAGAAACTTTCCAACAAAGGTTTTGTAAGCAACGCTCCTGCAGAAGTTGTTGAGAAGGAAAAAGCCAAGCTGGAAGAGATCAACGATAAGAAAGCAAAGCTGACCGAGCTGAAAGACAGGCTCGTAAGTGTAATGAAATAAGATTGTTATTTTAAAACAGGGGGTATTTACCCCCTGTTTTAAAATATAAACATAAGAGGGTGCATATATGGGTTTGGTTTATCTTATTGGAGCTGGTCCCGGTGATCCCGGTCTGCTGACTGTTAAAGCTAAAGAAGTGCTGGAAACTGCAGATGTACTCATCTACGACTATCTGGCAAACATCGAATTTCTGAATTACTGCAAAGCGGATTGCGAAATTCTCTACGTAGGTAAAAAGGGCGGCGATCACACCCTGCCGCAGGATAAGATCAACGAACTCATCGTTGAGAAAGCGCAGGAAGGCAAAGTAATTGCCCGTCTTAAAGGCGGCGATCCTTACGTTTTCGGCCGCGGCGGCGAAGAAGCTGAAGAGCTGGTTGAAGCCGGAATCGACTTTGAAGTCATCCCCGGTATCACCGCAGGCGTTGCCGCTCCCGCTTATGCAGGTATTCCGGTAACCCACCGTGATTTTACCACTTCCGTATGCTTTATCACCGGACACGAAGATCCTACCAAGGAAAAGACCGGTCATAACTGGGAAGTGTACGCCAAATCCACCAGTACCCTCGTTTTCTACATGGGCGTGAAAAACCTGCCCATGATCGCGGATAACCTGATCAAGAACGGTCGTGATCCTGAGACCCCGGTTGCTCTTGTTCGCTGGGGAACCCGTTGCAACCAGCAGTCTTTCGTCTCCACCCTTGAAAACGTTGCCCAGGAAGCTGAAGAGCGCAAGTTCAAGGCTCCCTCCATCATCGTTGTCGGCGGTGTCTGCTCCCTGCATGACAAGCTGGCTTGGTTCGAGAAGAAGCCCCTGCTCGGCAAAGGCGTTGTGGTTACCCGTGCCCGTGAACAGTCCAGCGGACTTGTTTCCACTCTCGGCAAGCTCGGTGCCTGTGTGTTCGAATTCCCGACCATCAATATCGAGCCTGTGGCTGACTACTCCGATGTTCAGGCTGAGATCAAAGGCCTGTCCAACTGGGATTGGCTGATCTTTACCTCCGTGAACGGTGTAAAACATTTCTTCAGCCAGATGGACGAAGCCGGACTCGATGCCCGCGCATTTGCCGGACTCGAAATTGCTGCCATCGGCCCCGCAACTGCTGATGCGCTGGTAGAAAGAGGCATCCGTCCTGACTTCGTACCTGAAAAGTACGTTGCAGAAGGCGTGGTTGCCGGACTGCTAGAGAAGGGCATCAAGGGTAAGAAGGTACTCATCCCCCGCGCTAATATCGCCCGCGAAGTGCTTCCCGAAGAGCTGCGCAAGGCCGGAGCAGAAGTTAAAATCCTGCCCGTCTACGAGACCGGACTTTCCGAGAATGATCCCGGCCCCATCGCCGAGGCCCTCGAAGCAGGAAAGATCGATTACCTGACTTTCACCAGCTCCAGCACTGTTGAGAATTTCTTCAACATGATTGAGCCGGAAGTTTTCCACAAATATAAAGACAGTGTGAAAATCGCCTGCATCGGGCCCATTACCGCCAAGACCCTCGAAGGGTTCGGTTATGAGCCGGATATTCAGCCTGAAGATTACACCATACCCGCACTGGTAGATGTACTGGTGCAGGAAGTTTCCGAGTAATAACCATAAGGAGGACCTACGCGGTCCTCCTTTTTTATTTGCCTCTGGCGGCTTAAATCCTTTTGCAAAAGGGTTTGCTCCGCTGTCGTTATCCCTAAGACTCGAAGCAAAGCTTCTCGCCTAAGGGCTAATGCAAGAATCCCAAAACCTTTTGTCAGGGCTTCGCCTTCCCCATAACTATGGAGAATGACTTGAGCTTACCAATTGCCGTTCTTATTTCTGGTGGTGGATCGAATTTACAATCCATTATTGAAAAGATGGAAGACAACATCCTTGATGTGGACATCAGGATGGTTCTTTCCAATAAAGCGGATGCCTACGGCCTGAAACGGGCCGAAGCTTACGGCATCCCGACTGCTGCCTTGAGCCATAAGGATTTCGGTTCCCGCGAGGAATTCGATACAGAGATGGTCCGCATCCTCAAAGAATCCGGAGTAGAAGCCGTGGTAATGGCAGGATTTATGCGCATCATTACCCCGGTATTTTTAAATGCATTCCCCGGTAAAATTATCAATATACATCCGGCGATCCTGCCCAGTTTTCCCGGTGTGGACGGACAGGGCGATGCTGCTAAATACGGCGTGCGACTGGCGGGCTGTACCGTTCATTTTGTGGATGAAAAGATGGACCACGGTGCTGTGATAATTCAGGCTGCGGTCCCGGCGTATCCCGGCGAAGATGAAGATGATTTACGCAAGCGTATTCTTCAACAGGAGCACCGTATCCTTCCGCAGGCCACCCAGTGGCTGTCAAAGGGACGCCTCTCCATTGAGGATCGTTTTGTGAAGCTTGAAGAAGCAGATGTGGAGCTGGCGGAGCGAGACGCAATGAGTCTGGTTAATCCGCCATTGGAAAAAGGGTTCTAATAAAAACAGCCTGTTTGCCGAAGCAAACAGGCTGATAAATTTTTATCCCATAACTGCCAGTATAAGTTCCATAAACTCCAATTCCATTTCGATCATCTCACTATCCTTCTTGCGCAGCCATTCGGAAAGCCATGCAAAGCGTAAGGAAGGGATGTAGGCGGGCAGTGATTCGTAACTGTCATCACTGATATTGGTGTTGTCGTAAAGTCCGTCCATGAAAGCCGGGATAAGTCCGTCACCCAGTGCTCCGGGGTTCTCAAAGGCCACGCAGCCGATCATGTTGGCAACGTCGTATATTTCAGGACGCATACCGGAGAATTCCCAGTCAATCACCGCGCCGATTGTTTTGCCTTTCCAGAGCACGTTCAGGGGATGGAAATCGCCGTGGCAGAATGCCTTGGGCAGCTTCGTGAACTTTTCCATCTTGGGGAATAACCGTGCGCAGATCGGCTCCAGCCGTTTGTGAATGGTCGGTTCCCGGTCTTTTACTGTTTCGGTAAGTTCCCGGGCATAGTTGATCAGGGCAAATGATTGGTCCTGCCCTTTCATTTCTTTACCCTTGGTATGTTCGCGCAGTTGGGCAATGAATTTTGCCAGCTCTGTGCCTCTTTCTGCATCAAAGACATATTCCGGACGCGGCAGCTCATCGGATTCATAAAAGGGTGATAGCTGCCAAGGGAAGCCCATTACTTCGGCTATGACCTGACCATCCTTGGTCTCCTGATAGGGAAGCAGCCAGTCCATACCTGATTTCTGCAAGGTCAGAAGGTTCTCGGCAATTGCGGTCCGTTTTTCAACCTGTGTTCCGGCAATACGTTCCATGAGCCAGAGTCGGTTTTCACTGTCTTCAATCACCGAGCGCGAAACAGCACGTTCCGGGCTGCCGGGAATATTCTTGTCGTTATGTCTTTCGAGGGTTTCTAGACCCCAGGGTGATAAAGCATCGATCACAGCACATCCTCATCTTCAAGGCGGCGAAGCCCTAATAAAAGTTTTGGAAGAGTCCAGAGAAAATTTTTCCAAAAAGTTCCTCTGGCCGCCGGAGGCAAAATCTTTTAACCAAAAGCGCGAAGCGCATCAGAATACTTCAGCCTCAAACCAGAAAATATTGGTGTTCGGATCTTTCCATGCATCAGCTTCCATGCCTGCTTTGTGGCAGGTCTGGGCGAGGAATTCTTCGCGGTTCCATTTCCAGTCCACTGCTACTTGCGGAAGCAGCAGCCCGGACTGCATGCCGCGTTGCATGATCAGGCCATGCCTGCCGATAACAATCTGTTCCGGGTCCTTGCAGACATCAATGGGGCTGAGGATAGAAATCTCAATTTCGATTTCTTTGAACTCAGATTCGGTCAGCGGCGGAAAACGGGGATCTTCGAAGGCGGCAGCGCGGGCCATTTTCCAGATGGTTTTATAAAGCGGTCCGGTTCCCTGCACGTTGCCGATACAGCCGCGCAGATGTCCGTTCTTGTTCAGGGTCACGAAAGCGCCGTACTCCTCACTCAGATGCTCGGTTACAGGTTCTGGTACCGGCTCCTCCTGTTTGTTGATCCGGCAGAGGATGGACTTGCGGACCAGCGCTTTGAGGTACTGCTTTTCTTCCTGAGTAAGGGCGAAGCTGAAATTATCTGACATGATATCTCCCATATGGCCTTTGCTGGTTTAGCGCGCGTTCGCTTCTTTAAGTTTCGTGATAATGTAATCGTAACCTTCGGGCCGATGCGGAATCTTGCAGTCCGTGCAATCCTTGATGCCTTTCGCGGTCATTTTAAAACGTCCTCCGCAATCTTCCACGAGGTAGAGCGGACAGAAGCAGAACAGACAGTTGAAGGATGTTTCTTCGCTGACCTGATGGCATGGGAAGTAGCGGCAATCTATATTTCTAAAAAAACGGTGGCTGTTTTCCATGGTTATCCTTTATTTGGCCTTATTGAATTCGTTAACTTTGATAATTACCAGCGTGATGTCATCTTCCTGTTCCATTCCGTCTTGGAACTTGTAGACCTCGGCAATGATTTCCTGCTGGATTTCTGCGGCACTGCGCTTGGCATTTTCGAAGATGATCCGGTCGAGGCGGTCGCGTCCGAACATTTCATCTTTGGTGTTGCGGGCTTCCCAGATGCCGTCGGTTCCGATGAAGATGATTTCCCCTTCATTTAAATCTACATCAAATTCATTGTATTCGGCTTCGTCAAATATGCCGAGAGCCAGCATCGGTGACCCCATGAGGTCTCGTTTTTCGCCGTTGGCAGGATTGTAGATGGTTGCAGGATCATGTCCGGCGCGAACGTACGTTGCTGCTGAATTATCCGGGGAAATTTCGAGGCAGAACAAGGTCATGAAGCGTCCGGTCTCGCCGATGTCGGAGCAGAGCAGTCTGTTTACTTCCCCGATACGGTTTGCCAGCGGTTCACGGTGTCCGGATGCGTGCTTCAGGTGTGCTCGTCCGGTGGTCATAAGCAGGGCCGCTGAAACTCCGTGCCCGGTTACATCGCCGAGCAGGATTCCGGTTCCCCCGCTTGCGGGCGGGGTGTAGAAATCGAAATAGTCGCCCCCGGTTTCGTCGCATGAAATACTGGTGCCGGATATATCAAGGCCGTTGGCCTGCGGCGGGTCCTGTGGAAGTAGGCTGGTGTGTACTTCCTGCGCCAGCTCCATAGATTTACTGATCCGCAGGTGGTCCTGCAATTTGGGGATCATGTGATTGAATGCATTGGCAAGGGTTTCCCGTTCATCCCCGGTTTTGACATCAACATGCACGGACAGGTCGCCTTCGGATATTTTTTCTGCAGCATTGGTCATTACCAGTAGTGGTTTAATGACCTTGCGGCTGCCGATGAATGCTACCAGACCGACAGTGATCAATGTAATTAATGCTGCTGCTCCAACAGCCACGTACAGGTTTTTACTCAATTCAAGGGCCTGATTTGCTGCTCTGTCCGGTACTCTGGTTATGACCCGTTCCGGAGTGATCAGCACGTAGCTGCCCTCACCACGGAAGGGTGCGAAAGCCCAGACGGATTTTATGCCGTTGTAGGGCATGCGCATGACTCCGGATTCACCTTTGGCGATGGAGTTGATCAATCCGTTCAGTGAGTCTTTTGCTGATGATTGCAGATAGCGGACTTCGTTGGGCAGTCCGGTCATCCATGATATGTTGGTCTCTTTATGTCCGGATTCGGCCCAGATGCGCAGTTCAACTCCTTCGTCTGTCTTAACCGGACCGACTACAAATGCCAGAATTGCACTGGACCATTGGGAGGTCAGGTCTTCCTTGCGTAAAAGTTCCACCAGTTGGATGTCGATGGCAACAACACCGATGATATTTCCATTTCGGTTGCGGATGGGCTTGGATAAGGTATAAACCTGCTGTCCGGTGCTGGCATCAATACTTTTATCCCAGACAATTACTCCCTGTTCCACTGCCTTGGTGAACCACGCCCTTTTGCGCGGATCAAAGTTGGCGGGATAGTTGCCGTGACCGGGGTAGGCCATGTGCAGGCCGGAGTTAAGGGTGATGTATACCCGGTGCAAGGCAGTTCCGGCTTGATTGAAAAATGATTTTAAGTCTGTCTTGAGCAGGCAGAGGCGGGCAAGGTCTTTATCGTTTCTTAGCTTACCCTTACCTCCCGGGTAGAAGAAAACAGGTTCTTCCAGACTGATTGAGGATGGAATCTTCTGACCGACTTCACTGACCACGAAATATTGGGGAGATGGTCCGAAGTCGGCTGGTTGGTGTCCTTCGGTGGTGAAATCATCGGAAAAATAAACTTTAGGAGGCTCTCCTACGGGGTCATTGAGTACATCTTCTGCTTCCGCACCGATGGCTTTCAGTGCGAATTCCAGGGATACGGCCTGTTGCTGGACCAGCTTGGCAGAATCTTTGGCGGATTGGTGCATTTCATCAGTCAGGATTTTGATCATGTCCGTACGCAGATTGTCGGATTGAATCTGTCCAAGCTCCTGAATACCCTGCCGGCTTATAACTGAAAGCACCAGCAGGGGGATAAGGCTGAATGTAAGCAGCAATGCAAATAGTTTAATTCGTATGCTCATAGTTGTTTATGGAACGCTCCGTCATGAATATAACTGATCTATAATTAAAATGTGGAAATATGTCGCTTCGGTTGTTTTGTTCTGATATAATAAAAGAGACTTCCGCAATTATTACCGCTTGTTTTGCTTTTCATTGTATATGCTTTATTGCCGGACGGCAACGAAGGATTGGAAATTGCATCAGAACTTGTATCAGGAATGGATGTGCCGGAAATCCGGCATCAACAGGCATGAATAGTTTTGCTAAGACTTCGGGGGTGGCCCATGAACACCGCATTGCTGGAAGAACTGCTCAGGAAGAAGGCTCAGCGTCTGCAACGGCAGGGTTTTACTGTTTCTGAGGCTATTGACCGTGCCGGAGATGAAATTTTTGATTGTATGGCCGGAACCGGCGGGCATGGTTCCCGTTTCTGTTTGCGTATGGTCCTAAACGGAGCCAAAAGGCGGGTCGGTCCGGAAATAGCTACATGTCCTGTTTCGGAGGGAGACAAAAGAGGGTCACTGATTAGATGTGTGGGGATGTAAAGCTAATATATTCCGGATCGCACATGCAATGATGATTGAACAGGAATCATAAAGATAAACAGGGATATGCATGTTTACGCTACCATATTTAGCAGCTAAGGAATGGGTCATGTTGAACGACATTGACCCATATCTTTATATTGGCAGTATTACCGCAAGTGTCTCTGATGTCTTGAGTGCCAAAGACGAGCGTCAGGAAGATTCGTAATTCTGGATACGGAGCATGGATCATGGCGCGGATTAATCTTGCTAAGAATCATGTTTGGAGCGATAACACCAGCCATGAATAAATTTTCCTTGAAAAAATCGGACCTTGCGGTCTTTTCGGTTGTCGCAATTCTACTGTTCTGGATCACCTGCCAGCCGCATCCCATCGAGACTTTTAAGCTCTACACCAAAGAGCACGGCTATATTTTGAGCTTCTTAAAATTCGCTGTCCTTGCCACTTTCGGGGAATGTGTGGCTCTGCGTATTGTGGATGGACGCTATTGGCGCCCCGGATTTGGGCTCATCGCCAAAGCGGTCATGTGGGGTTTTATAGGATTGTTTTTAAAGGCCAGCTTTACGGTATTTGCTGTCGGTTCCCCTGCAGTGCTGACTTCACTGGGATTGAACATCAGTGCAGAAGACGGCTTCTTTGCCCGACTGCTGATAGCCTTTACGACCAGTGTAATGCTCAACACCGTATTCGCCCCGGTGCTCATGATCCTGCACAAGATTTACGACGACCATATTCAGGTCCATCAGGGGAAAATACGCTCTCTGATTCTTCCGGTGGATGTTGCGGATCGTTTCGCTGCAATCGATTGGAACAACATGTGGGGCTTTGTACTCAAAAAGACAGTACCCATCTTCTGGATTCCGGCCCACACCTTTACTTTCATGCTCCCTCCTGATGCGCGCATCATCTTCGCAGCCCTGCTTGGCGGGGTGCTGGGTGTGATTCTGGCTTTTGCCAGTTTAAAAGGGCGGGCGTTGAGTTAGCTGAACATAAACTGCGCCCAGAGCTTCCTGCTCCGTGGCCCGTCAAATTCACAGAAAAATATACGCTGCCATGTGCCGAGCATGACGTCCCCGTCTTCGATGATCAGCATCTGATCCGGACCGAACATGCTGGTTTTGATGTGGGCATCGGAGTTGCCTTCCATGTGTTGGTAGTCTCCTCGGTAGGGGACCAGCTTGCGCATGTTTACGGTTATGTCGCGGACCACATCCGGGTCGGCGCCTTCATTGACTGTAATGGCTCCGGTGGTGTGCGGGCAGTAGAGCAGCAGTGCGCCGGACTGCCAGCCGTTGTCTTTGACCATCCTGCGCACGGACTCGGTTATGTCGATCATTTCTTCACGGCTGTTTGTTCTGATCTGCAAAGTTTCCACTAATTTTCTCCTTTGGAGGAGTCTGTAAGTTTATTGTGCGGTTCGGCTACGCATATTCTGTTGCGGCCGGTATCTTTGGCCTTGTATAGGGCATTGTCGGCACGTGCGAGCATGTCTTCGTACGCGTCCACCCCGAATTTGATGTGTGTGGCGTAATGGGACACGCCAATGGAAATTGTACAGGCCAGAGGCTGCGCTTCGTTATTGAAAGTGCGGGCCTCAATGCCTTGTCGCAATCTTTCTGCGAGGGTGCTGCCGGAATCAATGTCGGAGCCCGGTGCCACAACCACAAATTCCTCCCCGCCGTAACGGGCAATAATGTCGGATGAACGCACAATTTCCTGAAAAGCACTGCTCATCTGTTGCAGGACTATATCACCTACAGTGTGTCCGTAAGTGTCGTTGATAACTTTGAAATGGTCAATGTCCATAATCATAAGCGAGCAAGGCTGGCCGGCGCGAATGGCAATGTCCACAAGTCTTGTTCCTTCTTTCATCAGGTAGCGGCGGTTGGGCAGCCCGGTCAGCTGGTCGGTTACCGCTGATTTTTGCAGTTCCTGTACCGTGCTTTCGACTTTTTCCTGCATGACACAGAAGCCATCCATCAGCTGGGTTACTTCTTCTGGCGGGTGAAGCACTCCTGTTCCGGCACATTCACAATCAAAGTTCCCTTTGGTCATTTGTCGGGCGACCGAGCTTAGCCGTTTGAGGGGAATGCTTATGGAGCGGACCAGTTTAACGGAAAACGGAGTTATGATCAGCAGCGTCAGGAATGCTCCGCCGATAGCCGTCCACAGGAATGAGTATATGGGTTCCATTACTTCGCTGTAGTCAATTTCCGAAACGATGAGCCAATGTCCGGCTTTGATCCATTGACTTGCTCCGAGAACTTCCGCACCCCTGTAGTCGAGATAAACACCTTCCGGTTGTGTTCCCACCAGAGCGGATTCAAGGCTTTGGGTGTTGGTCCTGATTACCATGATGGCGGTGTTTTCAACCCGTCCTGCGGCCTTGAGCTGATCAAGGAAACGGGACTCGGTGAGCATGTATCCTTCTCGGTTGATTATGTATGTTTCGCCGGTGGCACCGAACCAGAGGTTTTTCATCAGTTTGTTAATGGCTGTCAGCTGCGCAGCAAGGAAGACTACTCCGCCGAAAGAACCGTTTTGCAACGTAACGGGGTGTGAGAACAAAATGATGGGATTGTCTAATGATTCTCCAATTATAATTTTGGGTACAAGCGTTGGGTCAGCCTGACATTTGGTGAAATATTCATGGTCACGGATGCCGATCGTTGTAGGAGAATGAATAGATTCGTGGCTTCTGGTTGTTCCGTCAGGGCCTACCCAGATAACTTCGCTGATATCATCATGTGTATTATCGTAAAGATTCAGTAGCGGCTTGATCTGATTGAGTTTACCGCTACGCAGGTTTTCGCTTTCAGCTAGAAATTTTACATCAGAACTTCGTTCCTTGAACCATTCTTCAATAACTATTTTGTGAGAAGTTACCTGTTCTTCCAGTTCTTGTTTTGTTGATTTGATAATGGTTGTCTTGATGAAGAATATCAGCATGATGGTCATGAAAAGCAAAGGTGCTCCGACCATGAGAACCGAATACATTCTGATTCGGCTGCTGATTGTTTTAGGAAAGAAGTGTATGGGCATTAAGGGCACTCCTGCAGTGGTTATCTCAGAAAGAAATATATTACCATTAACGGTGCAGGAGTGCTATTTTTTCTTGCTATGAATTGTTCTCATTGCGGAACATGTGACTGAATCCGGAATCGTAGAGCAGGGATTCGCTGTCACTGTCCTTTCCGGGCAGGATCAGGAAAATGGTCTGCCGGGTGAAGTTGTTCTGTTCTGCTGTTTCTGCCAGTTTTTCAAGCGTGGTCGGAACGGATTTTTCTTCAGGCCAGCCGATGCGGTAGCCTAGGATTGCCGGAGTGGAAGGCTCCATGCCCCCGGCAAGAAGCTGTTCCTGAATGCCCATGGGATTGCCTGCTGAAAGGTAGATGGCCATGGCAGAGTTGTGCTCGGCCAGTTTTTGCAGGGATTCAGATTCCGGCACAGGGGTTCGGCCGGCCATGCGGGTCAGGATCAGGGTCTGGGTTCCACCGGGAACTGTGAACGATGCGCTGGAGGCTGCTGCGGCCGCACAGGCTGAAGTTACTCCGGGAATGACTTCATATTCGATACCTGCTTCTTGCAGTAGACGGGCCTGCTCCTGCACCGCTCCGTAAAGAGCGGGGTCACCGGTGTGTACGCGGGCCACTATTTCACCTTTGGAGGCATATTCATGCATGAGCCTGTCAGTTTCTTCCAAAGACATGGAAGCTGAGTTTTCAATACGTGCATCTTCTCGTGCCTCGGCAATTACGGCCTCAGGAACCAGCGACCCGGCATAGAGTACCATTCCGGCTTCGCGGATAATGCGTTGTCCCTTTACGGTGATAAGTTCCGGGTCTCCCGGTCCGGCGCCGATGAAATATACTTTACCCATTTATTGTCCTTCGGGCTTATCGGCCCAGAGTATGGTTACCGGGTTGTGTGCTTTGTAGCGGATATCCCCGGCGAGTTTGTCTGATGTTGAGGCCTGAATCTGCATGGAATGCCAGTCCCAGCCCAGTTCTTCAAAAAGATCACGGGTGCGCTGGATGCTGCCCATGAGTATGGCGTGGACCACCAGCCTGCCGCCCGGTTTAAGGCGTTCTGCCGCTTCGCGGATAACCGAGTCTCCGCGTCCGATGCCGCCGCCCATGAAGATCCGGTCCGGATCGGGAAGCTCTGCTAATGCCTGCGGCATGTCTCCGCATATAGGATCAACAGTCCAGGCCCGGAAATTTCGGATATTTTCCTTGATCATTGCAATCCGTTCAGCCTTTTTTTCTACGGCGTAAAAACGGGAGCCTGAGCCGATGAAGGATGCTTCAATGGCAACCGAGCCGCAGCCTGCGCCGAGGTCCCAGACGGTCTGTTTATCTCTCAGTCCCAGCAGGGCTATACCTGCGGAACGGACGGGAAGTTTGGTGATTAGCCCCTTTTCCCGTGTGAATGAATCATCATCCCGTCCGAAGAGCGGGGTGCTGAGTTCTTTGTCTTTCGCAGTGAGGATGACGATGTTCAGATCCGGGCATGTGAAATCGAGGAAGGATTCCGGTTCGCCTTGAGTCACCTGTTCGTCCGGTGTTTCCAGCCGGGACAATACGGCCATGGAATAATTATTCACACCTTTTTCAACCAGCCGTCGGGCAATGGTTTGCGGAGTGTTAATCGAGTCTGTGTAAACGGCGCAATCCCTGTTGCGTTGCATGGCTCCGAAGAGCGGCGAGTAATCATTACGGCCATGCAGGGAAATAATTTCAAAGTCTTTCCAGCTGCGAGCCAGCCGCGCAGAACTGACTTGAATGGCTGAAACCGCAGGGGTGACAACAACATTTTCCTTGCCCAGCAGTGGGATTAGGGAAGATGCAATGCCGAATAGCAACGGATCTCCGTCGGCCAGCAATACTACCTTCTTACTCTCTTGCAGCATTTTTCTAAGGGTTTCAGCATATTCTTTTACAGGGGAAGCAAAGGGAATTTTTGGACCCTTGAATTCCGGAAAAGATTCCAGCAACCGTTTTCCGCCGCTGAGCACATCAGCTTTGGAAATGGTTGCCGCAGCTTCTGTTGTAGGCTTCAGGGTGCCTGGATGCAGGCCGATTATCTGCAAGGGATGTTTCATGCTATGTTTCATACAATGTATTGTCTGGATATTAAAGGAAGATTTGTGAATTAAAATTTATTTCAATATTAGTTACCAAAAAAAAGAGAATCTGTTATTGTGGAATTGACCTCTTCCATACTTTTTGCGGAGGTGATGAGGTATGAAAAAGTTAATTGCCATAGCTCTTCTTGTCGGTTCAATTATTACTGCTTTCTACGGATTCTCCCTGACTGCTCCTATGCTGGCCGGAAAAACAATGTCCGATGTAAATGACATTATGGGCAACATGCATATCGAGTACGAGGTAAATAATTACACCGCCGGAACTGAAAATCGTTGTATTCCCTTTTATGTCGTGGCCTTATTGTCCGGTGCTGTAGGTATTTACGTACTCTACTCTACAGGAGATCACGATGAAGAAGATTTTTTCTGATGGTCGGGGTCGTAGACCATTTGTCCGTCAAAATCAAAGAGGAAGTACTCCACAGCTACCTCCGAGTTCCCGCTGAAAGCGCGGGCGTTTCCGTGTGCTTTTCGGACCAGCATGCGGATGAAAGCCGTGCGTGAATCTTTGGGGACCATATCATATATATGCCGGGCCGTTATCGCGGCCCGGATTTTTTTTGTCAGTTCTTCAACCATGCCCAGTTCGGCGCACCACTCCGCGAGCAGGTTAAAGTCGATGGCCCAATCCTTGGCGTGGGTGTAGGGAAAACCCATGGCGTGCTTGACCAACTTGCCGATGAAAATGGACCAGCGCACTGTGCGCATGCCTTTTAATCTAGCCTGTTGCATTGAAAATTTAAAAAAATCAGCTGCCTGTACCATGCTTATTGGCGGGGTTTCAGAAAATTGGGCAAGGTAAAGTTGTTCACTGCGCCGTCCGGTGGTGAATACTATTTCATCCAGTCCCGCAGCACGGGCAACATTCAGGGATTGAGCGATTGAGGCTTTCCATGAGGCATGGCTGTATGGACGGACAATTCCTTGGGTTCCCAGTATGGATATTCCACCCAGAATTCCCAGTCGAGAGTTCATGGTTTTCTTGGCGATTTCCTCGCCCTGCGGAACTTCAATTCTGATTTTGAGCAGTCCGTTAAAATCCGGCGCGATCTTTCCGAGTTCTTTCAGTGCTCCGGCAATAATCTGCTTACGGGGTACGGGATTGATGGCCGCTTCGCCTACGGGTACGGGCAGTCCCGGCAGGGTTACCCTGCCGACACCTTTGCCGCCGTCAACTTCAATCCGCAATGAATCAGCCTTTTCTCTCTTTACAAGTGCGTGGATTTCATGCCCGTGGGTGGCATCAGGATCGTCCCCACCATCCTTGATGACAATTCCGCGCACTTGGTCTCCATCTTTGAGTACCCGGTTCACAGGAACATTCAAAGTGCCTTTGACCGGAAGAGGAATCTCTATTTCTTTGGGGGTACTTCCCTTAAATAACACCCGGATAGCTGCCATTGCTGCTGCTGTGGCGGATGATCCGGTGGTGTATCCTTCCTTAAGTTTCTGCTTAGTCATCTTCAAGCAACCTCCCCCGGGTCAGTATATCTTTGCCGAATTTGAGGCGGACCTGATCTACTGCCTTGTCCAGCTGTTCGAGCTTTTTGTTCTCTTTCGGCTTTTCCGGATCATCAAGCAGGGAAAGCTGCCGGTTGCGTTCTTCGAAGTTAGAAATGCCTACTCCGATCAAGCGAATCGGGCCGATGGTCAGTTCCGCATCAAGCAACGAGCAGGCTGTTTTGAATATTGTACCCGCATGGGACGTCCGGGAGTCCAAAGTACGGCTGCGGGTGATCTGGCGAAAATCGGGAAATTTGATCTTCAGGGTTACGGTCCTTCCTTTGACCCCGTGTTTCCTGATGTCTGCGGCTATGCGTTCGGATTGCTTAAGCAGCAGGGTTTTCAGGGTGTGGACGTCGGAAACATCCTCGCCGAACGTGTTTTCTGCGCTGGAGGATTTCATTGTTCCTCCTTCAGTAACCGGAGTGGGGTCAATGCCCGCACCTTTTTCATAGAGAACCAGTCCCCGTTCCCCGAACCTCTCTTTCCAGAATTCCTGGGGATAGCGGCGCAGGTCTGCGGCGTATGTGATGCCGTAAGAACGCAGGCGGGGCAGGGCTTTTTTGCCAACTCCGGGGATTTTTTCCACAGGAAGGGTCTTCAGGAAATCCTGTACATGTTCTGCGGTGATGATGGAAATGCCATCCGGTTTATTAAGGTCGGAAGCGATTTTTGCCAGAAATTTTACTGGGGCAACACCGACCGACGCGGTCAGCCCGGTGGCTTTGCGAATATCGGCTTTGATGGATTGGGCAATTTGGAGCGGCGTGCCGAAGAGTTTTTCGGTTCCGGTTATGTCGATGTACGCTTCATCAATGGAGGCCTGCTCCACAACCGGGGAGTAGTTGGAGAGTTCTTCCATAACCTTGTGTGAGATCTCTTTGTAGCGGTGCCTGCTGCCTGAGACTACCTGCAACTGCGGGCAGAGTTTTAAAGCCTGACGCACAGGCATTGCCGAGCGGACTCCGAACTTGCGTGCTTCGTAAGAAGCCGCACTGAGCACAGAGCGTTCATGCAGGGAGCCGACCCCCACGGGTTTTCCGCGCAGCTCAGGATTGTCCAGTTGCTCCACGGACGCGAAAAAGGCGTCCATGTCTATGTGTATGATGTATTTCTGCATCGGCATACCCGTTCTAGAGTAAATGCGGGTTGCTTAAATATCTTCCGCGCTGGAAGAGGCAGCGCAGGCTTCAACAAAGTTTGCCGCTACCTGCGGATTGCTGGCAAAATGAAGGTGGATGTAACTGCCAAGTGTTTTGCCGTTAGCAATGAATCCTTCATGGGTGGCAATGTTTTTCTTGCAGGTTACCTGATAGGCCTTTGGAGTATTTTCCGGCATCTCTTCCAAAGCTGAGTAGTGAAACTCGTGTCCCCTTACCTTTGTTCCAGCCGGACCGAGGATTGTATCCTGATTGAGTTCCACTTTGCGGTATCCAAGGGATTGGAAACGGGA